>CAMQTJ010000054.1 GCA_947037125.1 uncultured Holdemania sp. | reverse complement strand
TCAAACAAATAGTACCTTTTATTCTAATGGTTATGACTCTTGGCTTAATTATCGTAATATTGATTTTACTGTTTTTGCTGATAGTGTTAAATTATCAAAAAAATCTAATAGTTTTAAAGCGATTATACAAAGACGTATCGAAGGACTAAATATAACACCCATAACAAAAGATATCATGTATAAAACTTTATTGAATACTAAAATTAATGACGATTTACCATCCATCTTATTTTCAACAGGATTACATATTGCTTATTTAATCTTTCTAATTAAAAAAGTTTTAAAACTATTTTTTACATATAAACAAATTATTCGAATAGAGTTAATTATTTATCTTATCTTAAATATTATTTTAGGATTTAATTTTTCATTATTTCGCTTATTATTTTATGCTGTTTTAAGAAATTTAAATTTTAAATACAATCAAATACTTGGTATTTATGGGATATTTACAATAATCTTTTTTAGAGATTATTTATTTCAAATATCATTTGTTATAGCTATTGCTTTAGGTATTATTCAAGTATACAGTCATAATAAATATAATAAGTATCCCTTTTTATTATTAATTAATTCATTTTATTTTTATCAAATTAATTTAATTCAAATATTATTATTTAACACTTATAAAGCTTTTTTTGCAATTATTACAATCTTTAGTATCCTTAATTTATTTATTCCGTTATTTAATTTTGATATTTATATTAATTGTATTAATAATTTTCAAATGTTTATTGATGACTATACAATTTATGGCAAAGTTAATGAAATCTTTTTAATTATTATCATGTATCTATTATTAAGAAGAACTAGTTATAAAACAACACTGTTTACGTTTGTAATGGTTTATTTAGGCTTTTTAATTAATGTATTTAATCCATTTGCGGAAGTAAGTTTTATTAATGTAAAGCAGGGTGATAGTATGCTTATAAAGCAACCATTTAATCAAGGTGCTATTTTAATTGATACTGGAAAAGAAAATAATTATATGTTTGTAGAAAACTTTTTAAAAGCAAAAGGTATAAAAAAAATAGATCATGTTATTATTACCCATACAGATGCTGATCATTATGGTGGGTATGCAGAATTAATAACTGATTTTAATGTGAAAAATACCATATATCAACCTGTCGATGATTTAAATTTAAATGGTCTAGATATTGATTTTTTAAATGTGTCAATGGATTATGAAGATATTAATGCTAATAGCTTAGTTACATATTTTACTATTAATAAACTTAATTTTTTATTACTTGCGGATACTGATATAATTGTTGAAAAAGAAATATTGAGTATTTACGATAATTTAAATGTTGATATTGTTAAACTTGGACATCATGGATCAAAATATTCAACATCTAATATGTTGCTTGAACAAAATAATATTAGTCTTGCAATAATCAGTTGTGGTTATAATAGTTATGGTCATCCGAGTGATATTGTCTTAGATAAACTTAAATTACATCAAACAAATCACGTTAATACGATGGTTGATGGTGATATTACTATATTATTTACAAAAATATTCAATGTTATTATCACAAGTGGTAAACAATTTGATATAATTAAATAAGTTACACGAAAATAGGTGAAGATATGAATTATATTATACATGGTGAAGAAGCGTATTTACTAAAAAAAAATAAAAAAGAAATTATTGCAGAATGGATTAGTGATGAAAATGAAATGAGTGTTATTGAATATGATGCGTCAAATAAAGATTTTTCGATTGCTCATGTTGTAGAGGATGCCCAAACAATTCCTTTTTTTACTGAATATAAAGTTATTGTTATAAATAATCCTACTTTTTTAAGCGCTACAGGTAGTATTAATGAAAAAGACAATAATTTGCTTAGTGCCTATTTAAATGATTCTAATGCCTCAACAATATTGATATTTTATTTAGATAATTTAAAATTAGACTTACGTAAAAAAATAGTTAAAACTCTTAATAAAAGTGCTAGAAGTATTAAATGTGATAAACTTGATCCTTCACAGTTTAGTGCATATTTAAATGACAAATTAAAAAAAATGGAAATTAAAATTGATAAGAATGCATATCAAGAATTATTAAGTCGTTTAAATAATGATTTGACTATCTTAAATAATGAATTAATTAAACTTCAACTTTACGAAAAACAAATAACCTTAAAAGATGTTGAGGATTTAGTTTCACGTCCTTTAGAGGATAAGGCGTATGAATTAGTGAATGCTATTGTTGGTAAAAATTTAAAGAAAACATTTAAAATTTACCAAGATTTATGCATTAATAAAGTCAATCAAATAATGCTTATTACAATCATTGGGCGTCAATTTAGAATGATGTATACAGTTAAACAATTAACTTTAGATGGTAATAGTGAACAAAGTATTGCTACAAAGATTAAGGTTCATCCATATCCTGTAAAACTTGCAAAGCAAGCTTCAATGTATATTGAATTTGATGATTTGTTAGCTTTATTAAATGAATGTGCAAAACTTGATCAAAAGATTAAAAATGGTACAATTGATAAAGATTTGGGTTTTGAATTGTTTTTAATTAAAATATGCCAAAGGAGCTTTTAAATGAAATCACTTAAAGAGTTATACAAAATAGGTCCAGGACCTTCTAGTTCACATACACTTGCACCATATAGGGCGTGTAAATTATTTATAGAAAATCATGAAAATATTGATCATGTTGTCGTTAATTTATATGGTTCATTATCACTTACTGGTAAAGGTCATTTTACTGATTATATTATTAAGAAAACTTTTAATGATATAAAATGTGATATTATCTTTGAAAAAGACGATTGGAAAGAATCGTTTTGTAATGGTTTTTACTTAAGTGCTTATGATAAAGACAATAACTTGATAGATAAATGGACTATTTTTTCAATTGGTGGTGGTAGTATTGAGATACTTGAATATGAAGTTAGTAGTAATGTAGTTTTATATAAAGAAACTAATATGAATGAAATCTTAAAATATTGCGTTGATAATAATTGTTCAATTTATGATTATGTTAAGCATTATGAAAATGATATTGATGATTATTTAAATCTTGTTTTATCTGCTATGCTTGATTGTGTTGAGCGTGGATTGAATACTAAAGGATTGTTGCCTGGAAAACTTTGTGTTGAAAGAAGTGCAAAGTCACTATACTTAAAAGCTAAAACAATTGATGATGATAATGAAAAGATTAAATTATTACAAATGGCTTATGCTTATGCAGCAAGTGAAGAAAATGCTTGTTTACAACAAGTAGTAACAGCGCCAACACTTGGTGCAAGCGGTGTTCTTGCTGCAATAATGTATCATAGTTATTTTGATTTGAAAATTTCAAGAAAAAAATTGGTTGAAGCACTTGCAGTTGGAGGAATATTTGGAAATATTGTTAAGCGTAATGCTACAATATCAGGTGCAGTTGGTGGATGTCAGGCTGAAATTGGTGTAGCTTGTGCCATGGGTGCTGCCTGTATTAGTTATTTAAATGATATGAATAATAGTCAAATAGAATATGCAGCAGAAATTGCCATTGAACATCACTTAGGATTAACATGTGACCCAGTTGGTGGTTATGTGATTATTCCATGTATTGAAAGAAATGGTGTCGCAACTTTACGATCATATGATTCAATGTTGTTGGCAAAATATATGAGCAACATTAAAAAAAATATAGTAAGTTTTGATATAGTTGTGAAGACAATGAGTTACACTGGCAAAAAAATAGCCATAGAATTAAAGGAGACATCACTTGGTGGTTTAGCAAGTGATGTGGTAATTAGTGTATGAGAAAAGTAGAATTACTAGCACCTGCAGGTAGCATTGAGGCATTGTATGCTGCAGTTAATTGTGGAGCTGATGCCATTTACTTAGGTGGTAATAAATTTGGAGCACGTGCGTTTGCTACCAATTTTACAAATGATAATTTAATCGAAGCAGTCAAATTTTGTCATATTCGTGGTGTTAAAATATATGTAACAGTTAATACATTGTTATATGAACATGAACTTGATTCTGCATTAGAATATGTAAAATTTTTATATGATATTCAAGTTGATGCACTTATTGTTCAAGATTTTGGTTTATTTACTTTAGTTGGTACAAATTATCCTGATTTTGAAATTCATTGTTCAACTCAAATGCACATTCATAATGTAGAAGGTGCAAAATTTATGGCTGAAAATGGCGCATCAAGAATCGTCTTAGCTCGTGAATCTTCATTAGATATGATTAGCAATGTCTGTAAGCAAAATATTGATGTCGAAGCATTTGTTTATGGTGCTCATTGTGTTTGTTACTCAGGACAGTGTTTAATGTCTTCCTTTAACGGGAATCGTTCTGGTAATCGTGGTGAATGTGCTCAACCTTGTCGTTTGCCATATCAACTTAGAAATGATGAAACTAATAGTTCAATTCAATGTGATGGTGATTTTTTATTAAGTCCAAAGGATTTGTTTACTATTGATCAAATTCCAAAATTAATAAAAGCGGGGATACATAGTTTTAAAATTGAAGGTAGAATGAAAAAAGTTGAATATGTATCACAAGTAATAAGTCTTTATAGAAAAGCTATTGATGCCTATTATTTGCAAGATGCTTACACAATAAGTAAATCTGAAATTATTGATTTGAAAAAAGTCTTTAATCGCGGTTTTACAAGTGGTCATTTATTTAGTCAAAAAGGTTTTGATTTTATTAATCCTATTAGACCAAATCATGTAGGTATTGAAATCGGGCATGTTATAAGTGTTTCAAAAGTTGGTGTTAAAATAAAATTAACTAGTCAACTTGCTCAAAATGACGGTATTAGAATATTAAATAATAATGAAGATCAAGGTTTAATGGTCAACATGTTAGAAATTAATGATTTGCTTGTTAATAAGGGTGAAAAAGGCGATGAAGTATTAGTCTATGCATCTAAGTATTTAGGTGTGAAAAAAGGTGATGTAGTTTTAAAAACTACTGATTATTTACAAAGTCAAAGACTTGAAAAAATGGTTAGAGAACAACAACGTAAAGTTAGTATTGATATGCAATTTACTATGAATATTGGAAAACCATTTTGTTTATCATTAAGTGATGGACATAATATTGTAGAATGTTATAGTACTGAAATTGTATCAAAAGCAATAAAGGCACCTGTTACTTATAGTAAAATTATCGAATTATTGTCTAAAACTAATGAAAGTGCCTATAATTTTAAGTGTGTAGAATATGAATTAGATGATAATATTTTTATTTCATTAAAAACAATTAATGACTTAAGAAGACAAGCAATAGAAAAACTTGATTTATTACGTGTTAAAGCCAATCGAGTAATGGTGGAATTTAAACCGTTAAAACTAAAAAATACTAGTTTAACTTTTAATAAAATTGCTTCATTTAATAACTTAGAGCAATTAGAGGCATTAAAAAATAAAGAAATCGAATTATTTTATACTGATTATGATATATGTCAAAAACATCATCTAAATTACATGACATCTTCTGTTAATGAAGTGATTAACTATTTCGAAAGTAATAAAATCATCATTCAAGAATTAGGTATGTTAAGTCAATTTCAAAAGCATGGTTGTATCATAGCTTCATCAAGTTTTAATGTTACTAATAGTTATGCTGTACAGTTTTTATTAAATAACAATGTAGATGCAATTATTTTATCAAATGAAATCAGTGATAAAGAAATTAGTTTACTAGCACAAGCTTTTTATCAAAGACATAATTTTTATCCTAATATTGGATCACATGCTTATGGAAAAAGGCAAGTTATGATAAGTAAATATTGTGTAGTTAATACGATGTTGTCAAATGGTTTAAAACAAAATTGTTCATTATGTAAGAAAAATAGATTTTCATTAATTAATCAAAAAAATGAAGAATATCGCATAAGTAGTGATAGCAATTGTAATAGTCTTATATTTGAAAAAAATATCTATAATAACCTATATAATCTAAATAAACATTTGAATTTTACCTATTTAACATTTTTAGATGAAAATAAAAGCGATATAGATGCATTAATGATATGAATTACAATAGATATTTGATATAATAATAGTTAGCTTAAAGGAGTATACATATGTTTCTTAAAAGAATTGAAATACAAGGATTTAAGTCATTTGCCGATAAAGTAATTATTAATTTTGACGATAAAATGACAGGTATTGTTGGTCCAAATGGTTGTGGTAAAAGTAATATTACTGATGCTATCAGATGGGTCTTAGGTGAACAATCAGTTAAGTCATTACGCGGTAATTCCATGAGTGACATAATTTTTTCAGGTAGTGCAAATCGTAAGATGGTCAACTATGCTGAAGTTATTTTAGTATTTGATAACACAAGTAAATTTTTGAATAGTGAATTAGAAGAAATTGAGATTACTAGAAGAATTTATCGTAATGGTAAAGATGGTGAATATTTAATTAATCGTAATGCTTGTCGTTTAAAAGATATTCATAATCTAATTTTAGATACAGGACTTGGTAAAGATTCACTTTCAATTATTTCACAAGGTAACATTTCGACGTTTGCAGATGCGAAACCTGTTGATCGTCGTGAAATATTTGAAGAGGCAGCAGGGGTTAGTAAATATAAAAAACGTAAAATTGATACTTTAAGAAATCTTGATCGCACACAAAGTAATTTAGAACGCGCAAAAGATATCTTAAGTGAATTAGAAAAACAAGTTGGTCCACTTAAAAGACAAGCTAAAAAGGCTGAAACTTATATTGAAAACAAAAGTAAGCTAGAAGACATTGAAATTACTGTATTAGTTAATGAAATTAGTGAATTAAATTCTAAAATTGATTCAAGCAATGATTTAGTATTAGAAATAGAAAGTGCTATTTTAATGCAAGAAACTTCAATTCAAGTAAATGATGTCGCTAATCAACAATTAAAGAAAGAAATTTCAAGTGTTGATTTATTAGTTAATCAATTACAAGAAAAATTAATGAAAATTATTAATGAAATTCAAATATTAGAAACACGTAAAATTGAGATTGATGAAAAACGAAAATACGCAATTGAAGTTGGAAATACTCAAGAAAAAATTTCAGAGTTAAAAATTTATATCGAAGAGGCTAAATATGAATTTGATGATCGTAGTAAACGTTTAATAAAAGCAACAGCTGAAACTGAATTATTAAATATTGAACTTCAAAGTATCAATAATAATTTAGCAACTGCTTCAAATAACGTTGATCAATCATCAAATACTTTAAGAAATCTACAAAATCGTTTAGAAGTACTTAAAAACATTAGTAAAGACCCTTTTAATTCGCAAGCTGGAGTTAAATCAATTATTAATAATTTAGCTGCTTTAAATGGAATACTTGGGGTTGTTGGACAAAATTTAATTCCTGATAGTGGATATGAACAAGCTATTGCTGTATCATTAGGTGGTTCAATGATGAATATTGTTACCGTTGATGAACAATCTGCTCGTTTAGCTATTAACTTTTTAAAAAGAAATCAAAGTGGTCGTGCAACTTTTTTACCTACAACAGTTTTAAAAAGTCATCATTTATCACAAGATGCTGCAATAATTTGTGAGAACACTAAAGGTTATTTAGGTGTTGGATCAAGTTTTATCACATGTCCTAAAGTATTTGAAATTGTTTCTTTAGCACTATTACAAAATGTTATTATCACTGATAATTTAGAAAATGGAAATATTTTAGCTAATTTATTAAAGTTCAACTATAAAATTGTTACTATCGATGGTGATGTTATTCATAAAGGTGGTTCAATGAGTGGTGGTAAAATTAAAAATTCAACTTCAATTATGACAGTCGATAAAGAAATGAGTGACATAAAGGAAAAATTAATTTCACTTGAAGCAAATGTAAGTATTGCAAAAAATAAATATCTACAATTTGCGAATAGTAAATCACAATTAGAACAAAATTTAATGAGTATCAAATTACAAGCTGCACAATTAGGCCCTGTAGTTGATGCGAAAAGAGCAAAATATGAAAGATTAAAAAATGAATATGATTTAATTGCCCAAGATAATAATATTGAAGGTGAAACAATTAATCTTGATGATAGTATAATTTCACAATTAAATAGTGCCTACAGCAATCGTGATAATATGACAACGGAAATCAAAATTAAACGAGAGCATCGAATTAAACTTGCTCAAGATAGTGAAAGACGTGATGTTGCTATTCGTCAAATAAGAAAAGAGTTTGCTCTATCTACTGCATCATTGAATGCAATTCAAATTGATAATGCTAAAATTAGTACTCACTTAGAAAATACGCTAAATCGTTTAGCAAGTGAATATAAATTAACGTATGAATTCGCACTTACAAAAGTTAGTGAAAATCCAATAGAAGATGCAAAAAGTGAAGTTGTACGCTTACGACAATTGATCGAATCATTAGGTAATATCAATATGGATGCTCCTGTTGAATATGAAGCTGTAAGTGAAAGATATGAATTCATGAATAAACAAGTTAATGATTTAGATGAAAGTCGTGAAAAAATACTTAATGCTATTGATGAAATGGATGGCATTATGGTTAAAAAATTCAGCGAAGTCTTTAATTTAGTAAATGATGAATTTGATACAATATTCAAAGCCTTATTTGGTGGTGGTAGTGCAAAACTTATGCTAGAAGATCCATCAGATATATTAAATACAGGAATTGATATTAATGTTCAACCTCCTGGTAAAAGCGTGAAAAATATTCGTTTATTATCAGGTGGTGAGAAAAGTTTAATTGCAATTTGTGTACTATTTGCAATTTTAAGAATTAAGACTATTCCACTATGTATTTTTGATGAAGTTGAAGCAGCATTAGATCAAGGTAATGTTGAACGTTTCGCAAGATATATAACTAAATTTAAAGATGAAACTCAATTTATTATTGTAACTCATCGTCCTGGTACTATGGAACAATGTGATGTCTTATACGGTGTTACAATGCAAAAACAAGGTGTGTCACAAATGCTTAAAGTTAAGTTAACTGATGCTATTGATATTGCAAAAGATAAGAAAGGTGATGAATAATGGGATTTTTTGATAAAATAAAAGAAAAATTTAATAAAAATGAAGATAAGTCAAAATACCTTACAGGTTTTAGTGAAACTAAAAAATCATTTAGTCAACAATTGTTGAGTTTTGCTACAAAATTCAAAGGGGTAGATGATGAATTTTTAGAAGAATTAATGGTTAGCTTATTACAAAGTGATATTGGTGTTAATACGGCTGATAAAATTTGTTTAAATCTAAAAAATAAAATGGCAAAAATTAAAAATCCAAGTTTTGATGACACAATTGATAGTTTGATTGAAACAATGAGTGAAGTATATGGTGATTCACATTTTGAAATGAATATTATCAATAAGCGTTGTAATGTTATTTTACTTGTAGGAATCAATGGTAGTGGTAAAACTACTAGTTGTGCTAAACTTGCCAAAAAATACAAAGATCAAGGTTTAAAAGTTGCTGTTGTTGCTGCTGATACATTTAGAGCTGGTGCAATTGAACAATTAAAAAGTTGGGCATTAAAAATAGATGTTCATTGTGTTTATGGCAAAGATAATCAAGATCCAAGTAGTGTTTTAGTTGATGGATGCCGCTATGCTGTAGCTAATGATATTGATGTATTATTATGTGATACTGCGGGTAGACTTCAAAATAAAGTTAATTTAATGAATGAATTAGCAAAAATGAGAAAAGTAGTTACAAAAGAAATTAGTGGTGCTCCTCATGAAGTATTATTAGTTGTTGATTCTACTACTGGTCAAAATGGTTTATCACAAGCTACAATCTTCAATGAAGTTACAGAAGTAAGTGGTGTTATTTTAAGTAAGATGGATGGTACTTCTAAAGGTGGTATTGTTTTGGCTATAAAAGATACTTTAAATATTCCTGTTAAATTTATAGGACTTGGTGAAAAGGCTGATGATTTAAAAGAATTTGATTTAGATGCCTATTTATATAGTATTTCATCAGGACTTAAAAATGATTGAAAACACCCAAAATGTTAATCAATTGTTAGATTTTTATAGTTGTTTACTAACAGAAAAACAATTACAAATTATGACATATTATTATTATGAAGATTATTCATTGTCGGAAATAGGGGAAATACTAGCTATTTCCAGAAGTGGTGTATATGATACGATCAAAAGATGTGTTAAAATCATTGAGAGTTACGAAAATAAATTACAACTATATGAAAAATTCAAAAAAAGATGTATAATTTATGAGCAACTAAAAGAATTAAACAATTCTACGATTAATAAATTTGTAGAAGATTGTTATAAAACTGAATAAAGGAGAAAATAAAATGACAAAAGTTATTTCAGTAAATGCAGGAAGTTCATCTTTAAAGTTTCAACTATTCAATATGCCTAGTGAAGAAGTATTGTGCGAAGGTATTTTTGAAAGAATCGGTCAAGAAAAAGGTATTTTTACTATTAAAGTAAATGGTGAAAAATACAAAATAAATGAAGAAATTAAAGATCATGAAGTAGCAGTAAACATGCTATTAACTTCATTAATCAAGTACAATGTTGTTAGTAATCTTGATGAAATTAAAGGCGCTGGTCACCGTGTTGTTCAAGGTGGAACAATTTATCAACAAAGTTGTATCGCAAATGATGAAAGTTCAGCTAATGTTATTAAACTTGCAGAACTTGCTCCACTTCATAACATGGCAAATGTTGGTGGTTATTTTGCATTTAAAAAAGCTTTACCTAATTGTGGTAATGCATTTGTATTCGATACTGCTTTTCATCAAACAATGGCACCTGAATCATTTATGTATGCAGTTCCATATGATTGGTATACAAAATATGGTGTAAGAAGATATGGTGCTCACGGAACATCACATTTCTTTGTTGCTAATCGTACTGCAGAACTATTAAATAAAGATATTAAAGATACAAAAATTGTTACATGTCATTTAGGTAATGGTGCATCTATTACTGCTGTAAAAGGTGGAAAAAGTATTAATACATCAATGGGATTTACACCACTTGGCGGAATCATGATGGGTACAAGATCTGGTGATATCGATCCTGCTATCATTCCATTTATGATGAAAAAAACTGGTATGACTCCTCAAGATATTGATAATGCATTAAATAGAGATTCTGGAATGCTAGGTATATCTGGTCTTTCAAGTGATGCTCGTGATATTGAAGATGCAGTTGCTGCTAATAATGAACGTGCAATTTTAACTCATGAACTATATGTTAATCGTATAGTAAATGTTGTTGGTGGATACATTGCTCAAATGGGTGGTGTTGATGCAATTGCCTTCACTGCAGGACTTGGTGAAAATGACACAGTTTTACGTGGTAAAATCTTAATGGCTATTCAAGATGCTTTCTCACTTGATATTAATTATGAATTAAATAATAAAACTCGTGGAAAAGAAATCAAATTATCTACTGAAAAATCAAAAGTTGAAGTATGGGTTGTTCCTACAAATGAAGAACTTGTAATTGCTCGTGACACATTTAAACTTTTAGGTCTTTAATCGGTGAATGCTAAGTTTTTTGATTTAATAAATAAATACGATAATATAACAATTTTTAGACACGTTAATCCAGATTGTGATGCACTAGGTTCACAATTTGGATTAGCATGCTTCATTAATGATAATTTTAAAAATAAAAATGTATATTGCTTAGGTTTTGATTCAAGAAACGATAAGATTCATCCTACAAGTGATATTGTTGACGATGAAATTATCAAATCGTCATTAGCTATTGTTACTGATGTATCTTCGTCAAATCGTATTGATGATCAAAGGTTTTTGAGTGCAGATAAAATAGTTCGAATTGATCATCATCCACAAGATACAGATTATGAAATATTAAGTATTGTGGATATTGTAGCTTCTTCAACTTGCGAGATAATTGTAGAATTAATAAAAGATAGAAATTACGAAATTTCAACAAAGTGTGCAACGTATTTATATCGTGGAATATTATCTGATAATCAAAACTTTAAAACAAATAATACGACTGCAAAATCACTTGCTTTAGCAAGTTATATTGCCAGTTTTAATGTTGATTTAATAAGTGTAAATAGTGATATTTATGATATAACTCAAAAACAATTTGAGATATCAAATTATATTAGATCTAATGCAGTTATTCAAGAATCAGGACTTGTTTTTTTAGTTGTTAGTTATCAAGAATTAATTAAGTTTAATTTAAATAAGGGACAAATTAAAAATCAAGTATACCATTTTAATGGTGTCAAAGAATTTAATATTTGGGGAATCTTTATAGAAGATGAAAATGGGATATATGAAGGATCTTTAAGATCAAAAAGTTTACAAATTAATGACATTGCAGAATTATATAATGGTGGTGGCCATAAAAATGCTTGTGGTGTTAGAGATTTAACTAAAAAAGATCTAAATGATTTATTAGGGAAACTTAATGAAAGGTTAGGTATTAACAATGCAAGATAATCAAACAGAATTTAACTTTGAAGATTTAAAAAATAGTTTCACAAATAACAAAATTGGGATGAAACCAATGAAAGCTCATCTTATTGCATTAATTGTAACAGGTATTCTATGGGTTGGTATAGACTACGTAACATTACCCGTTTATAATTTAAGGTCAATGAGTTCTATTTTCTTTGTTTGTTTTATATTAGGTATTTTCACATTTATTGATACATTGTTAAGTGCTAGATTCACAATAGTGAATAAACTTACAGGGTCATTAATTGTTTTATTAATTGGTTCATCATTTGCTCTATCATTATTTAGTAGTGAAATGATTAGATCACAAGCATATCGTGATCAAATTAATATTGTAGAAGTATCTGATTTTAATAAAGAATTTGAAACAATTACAATTGATAATATACCAATTGTTGATCATGAAACTGCTATAAGACTTGGTGATAAACAAATTGGAAAACAAGCAGGGCTTGGATCACAATTTTCTATCTCTAATGAATATACACTAATAAGTACAAATGAAGATTTATTACGTGTATCTCCATTACAGCACCAAGATATTTTTAAATGGATTCAAAATAAAGATGAAGGTATTCCGGCCTATATTAAAGTAAATGTTAAAGATCCAAATGATGTTGAAATGGTAATGCTTGATGAAGGTATTGTTTACTCACCATCATCATTCTTCTCTCAAAATTTATTTAGACATATACGTTTTACCTACCGTACTGATATTTTATCTGATTATTCATTTGAAATTGATGATGAAGGTAATCCTTATTGGGTAGTTTCTGTTATTGAACCACAAATTGGATGGTTTGGTGGAATGGATGCGACAGGTGTTATAGTTGTTGATCCATTTACTGGTGAAATGAATAAATATGGTATGGACGATATTCCTGAATGGATTGATCGTGTCCAACCTACTAATATTGCTTGGAGTCAAATTGATAACTGGGGATATTATGTAAATGGTATTATTAATACTTTCTTAGGTCAAAAAGACATGATTCAAACTACTGATGGTTATAATTACATTAATATTGATGGTGAAACACATATCTTCTCAGGTTTAACATCTGTAGGTGCTGACCAATCAATTAATGGATTTGCACTTATTAATTTACGTGATAAATCAGCAAGTTATATCAAAGTAGGTGGTGCTGACGAGTACAGTGCAATGGCTTCTGCTGAAGGGCAAGTTCAACATTTACAATATAGTGCAACATTCCCAATATTGTTAAGTGCTAATGGTAGAGCAACTTATTTTGTAGCTTTAAAAGATGCTGAACACCTTGTAAAAATGTATGCTTTTGTAGATGTTAGTGACTATTCTATAGTTGGTGTTGGTGATACAGTAGATAAAGCTTATAGCGATCATCTAAAAAAATTAAAAGATGCCAATAAAGTTGATATAAATGATGACTCAATTATAAAAACAATAAAAGGTACTATTACTTCAATCGATGTTGCTATAAGTGAAGGATATAGTGTTTACTATATGCAAGTTGAAAATCAAGACCAATTGTTTGTTTTACCTATTTCGCTAAGTAGTGAATTACCATTATCTAAAATTGGTGATATTGTTGAAATTGAATATCTTGATAACGACGAAAGCATCGTTGTTGGAAATATTTTTGATAATTTAGGTTACGATTATTAAGTATATATTTTAAAATTTTTTATTGAATATGTAGGTCAGAAATGATATAATATTCAAGTCATAGGAGGTATTATTATGAGTGAAGTTATGAACAAAAAAGCACTTGCTGAAGTTATAGCAGTAAAAACTGGTATTACAAAAAAAGCTGCTACAGAAACAGTTGAATACGTGTTTGAAGCTATTGTTAACACATTAAAAGCAGATGGTAAAGTTGATATTAGTGGATTTGGTAAATTTGAAGTAAAAGAACGTGCTGAACGTCAAGGAATTAACCCAGCAACTAAAGAAAGAATTACTGTTGCTGCTACTAAAGTTCCAGCTTTTAAAGCGTCTAAGACACTTAAAGATACAATCAAAGCTAAATAGTAAACAATTAGAAGCCGTAAGGCTTCTTTTATAAAATAAAAGGAGAATAAACATGGAAATGTTCTTATATTTAGGCTCAATAATTTTAGTAATAATAGCACAAAGTAAAGTTCAAGGAGCTTATCGTAAATATAAACAAATTAATAGTTCTAAAGGTTACACAGGTGCACAAGTTGCTCGAAAAATTTTAGATATTAATGGATTATACGATGTTGTAGTTGAAGTAAGTAGCAGAGGTACTTTATCTGATCACTACGATCCTAAAGCAAAAACTGTACGTCTATCTAACGACGTTTATAATAACAGTTCTATAGCAAGTATTTCAATTGCAGCTCACGAATGTGGTCATGCAATACAACATGCTACAAACTACGGATTTATTGTAATAAGAAATATTATGCTTCCTTCAGTTATGCTTGCAAGTCAATTATCATGGGGTGTAATATTTGCGGGGATAATTTTTAAAAATAATTTATTAGTGGTTGGTATTGTGTTGCTAATTGTGGTATTAGTTTTTCAAATTGTTACATTACCAATTGAATTTAATGCATCGAGTCGTGCATTAAAAATATTATCAAACGAAAATTTTGTTTCTCAACAAGAAGAAACTGACGTTAAGAAAATGTTAAATGCTGCAGCCTTTACTTATGTTGCAGGTGTAATATCATCAGCAATGCAAATATTAAGATTAGTCATGATCGCAAACAGAGATGACTAAAATACACTATTAATAAATAGTGTTGGATATAAAAAAACAATCATTTATAATTGATTGTTTTTTTATTTGTACTAATAAATCTAAATTAATGTAAACGCTTGCATTTTTCGCAAATATATGTTATTGTACAAGTATATTCAAAGAGAATTAAATAAAAAGGAAAAGGAGTGATAATTATGACATTAAATTATGGTAGAGTTAAAAATGGAGATATCGATAATAATATTCAATTATCATTATTAATTTTCTAACAAATCTATTATTTGAATCATTTCGTGAAAAACTAAACTAAATTATTACGTTAATTTATAAAGTTAAATGATTAGTTAATTAGTTGAATCATCATATTTGAAAGTTTACTTTAACAATAAGTTTAAGCTTTGATATATATATTAATAGCAAATGAGTTGTTTTCTTTAGAATTAATTAACAATTAGTGTTTGGCAAAAATCATTGTTAACAGTATATAAAGCATATAGGACTAGATAAATTATTATTTATTATCTAGTCCTATTATTATATTCACTTCACTTCGCATAATGTATATTATGCGATAATTATTAATATATATTGTAAAAAACCACCTAATTGGTGGTTTTAATATGAGAATTATATTACTTTAAATTAGCTAATACTGAATTTCCAATCAAAGGCATTTCAACATTAAAGTTTTCTGCAATAGTTGCACCAATTGTAGCAAATGAATCAGTAACATTTAAAAGTCCTGCTCCATTTAATGATTTACTGT
>CAMQTJ010000053.1 GCA_947037125.1 uncultured Holdemania sp. | reverse complement strand
CATATATTTAGCTGCTATCCCTTGATTTGTAAAGCCTTCTTTTGATGATTTCTTAAATTCTTTTTTAATATTAAAGAAATCAATTTTATCAACAATTCTTTCTTCTATTGACCAATCAGGATGTTGAGCAAATACATATTCATAATATGGTGGAAGTTTAGCAATGTAGGGGTTCCATTCAACTGAAGTAAATAGTGTTCTACCTTTTTCGATTTTGTTCAATCGTTCATTAGATACAATGTCTCTTTCAATATAGTCATCTTGCTTGCGATTATAATAAACTTCTTTCCCTGCTCTTTCTCTGAAAAAATCCAAAGTTTCAGTCAAACCTGAACCCAAATAGATTACATTAGAATTATTATCAATAATACTCTTAGAACCGTTAAGTTCATACTTTTTATACAATTGCGATATTGACTGATAGAAAGTATTCATCCTAACTCCTCTTGATCTAGCAGCTGCATAAATTGCATCTACATCCATTATTTCAGGCAAAAGAGCAAATTCATCAATAATCCAGTTCATTGGAATCTTTAATTTTTTTTCTTTAGGATTTTCTTTTGTAACTTTTATGCCTACCTCATACAGCTGTTTTAAAAACATTGTTACCAGTGGATAATATGTTGTTTTTTCATCTTGAGTCAAAATGAAAACTGCGGTTTTTTGTTTAAAAATATCACGCATATCAAATGTAGATTTACCTGTCATTTCCGTAATATTTTGGTGAGCTGTCACTAAATCAATTTTATTTTGAAAAACTGATTTTAGCGAAGATTTTGTTATTCCTTCCGCATCTAAATATGTAGCAATGAACTCTGCACTTTTAGCATCCAATGGTCTATTTTTCTGCAAGTACTTCGCTATTGTAGTTTGTCTACCTTCTTTATGATCATCGCCAAGTTGATACAAATATCTTATCGATTTAAAATTTGCGTATTGTTCTTTACCTTCTTCAAATAAAAGCCTTGCACCACCTGCTATCATCGATGCAGCTCCCTGCCAAAAATATGGTTGTCTTGAATCTTCCTCATACGCCATAGTTCTCGCTATATCCAATATAAGTTCATCAGCTTCAGAAAAATTAATCTCCGCTTGATTAACTTTCATATTATGATATTTTTCCTGAATTTCATGATTAAGTTTATCTTTTATTTCACCTGTCTTTTCATCAACATATGAACCCTTTACTATTTCATAAAACTCTTCAAATTGCATTTTTTCCAATTTAAGGTCAACTTTTATCTTCGAAAATTTCCACTTATCAATAGCTTCATTCCATTTACGCCACGGGTAATCTAATGGATTCCATCCATCGCCTTTAGTTGGTTCATCAAAATTTAAGACGATAACCTTATATCCTTTTATCTTCAATAAATTTTTCATGTAGGCATACAATTCTTTTTTAGGATCATGCACAACAATTGACTCATTAGCCATAATATATGATTGCATCATTGCTAATACAAATGTCATTGATTTACCTTTACCTGTCATTCCAACAAACATATTATGTATGTTACCAGTCAAATAATAAATCCGATTATATTTACCAAAAAGTCCATATTTTCTATACGCTTGAATAGGAACACCACCACTGTGAAACTGCTCTTTATCATCGACTTTATATTTTCTAATACTATTCCAAACACGATTTGGTGCCCAATGTCTTTGTTCAGCAAGCTTGTTTTGTAAAAATACAATCGGTTGAAATAATCTTTCAGCAAAAACTTCAAATGTAAACCTTGTTATTTCACCATTATCATCATATTGAACTCTTTGAGTTCCTCTCATTCTTTGTAAATGATTCAGTAGTTTATTATAATTTTGTCTTTCATATTTATTTCGCCACCATCTTTTTCTAAAATCTTTTCCATTTTTTCCAAATAACATTGTAAAAAAAGTAATAAAGCAAAATACTGAAACTATAATATAAACTCTGTATGTTAGATCATCGTAAAATAATAAATTAAAGTCAAACGACGGAAGAGATTCAAATGCCATTACTATTCCATCGTACGTTCTCCAGTTATGTATATAAAAGAAACTAATCACTTGTATCGTTGCAAACATTGAAAGAATATATAATGCAATCATACATAGTAATTTAATAACTATACTCATTTTCATTATCTCCTTTCAAAAATTCATCCTTATTTTTTTCAATTTCATATTCGATTTTCGCACGTGATGATTTAAGTAAATTTATTGCTGAACTAATAGTATCCGCTGCACTATGATTTTTAATATTACAATTATCATAATTATCTAATTGAAAATTCGAATTTTTATTTCTTGACTTAATAGCATCATCATTACCCATAGAAGCACTTTTATTGTAATAATATTCGGCTTTTGTTTTATTTTGTTTAACACAATCTCCATAGTTTAATCTTCTTGAATAATTAAACATTGCATAATCATTATCATGATTACATGCATCAACTAAAATTTTCTCGCCAGCATCATTATCACCATTCTTAAAATAAATATCTGATAAGATTACACTGCTATTTTTATCACCTAATGCTATTCCTTTAATTGAGTAATTAATCGCCAAGTTAGTTGACCTTTCATTATTGTATTTAGAATATATTTTCGCTAATTGTCTTGTTGCGTAAACATCTCCGTCTGTTGAAAGTTGTTTTAATTCGTTAATCGGTAAATTATAATTTAAGTATTTATCTTTCTTATTTTTTAAAATTTGATTTGCTAAATATGTACGCAGCTTATTATCTTCAGAATCTCTAATACTATGGTATATAGTTGTTAACCTATCACTTTTCACTTGATCAAACTTATCGCATTTTTCAATAAATTTATTGTATTCTTCTGCAACTCTTTCATCATTTAAGATATCATCCACTATCGAATCTAATTCTTCTCTAAAATCTTTCATGTGGACCGAATTATATTGTAATCTTTTACCTTTTTCTTTATTTGCTTCTGCATTATCAATATTAATATAAAGAGCTTCTATTTTTGTCTGAATAGAATCATCTTGCTCTTTAATTATTTGTTTTGACCTAAGTTGTACATCTTTAAACAAAGTATCTTTATATTTAAAATCTACAATTGTGTTTTCATTTGTATTATTAAGTAACCTTTCTCTAAAATATACCTCTTTAAATATTAATGACTTAAAATAATCTAATTCACTTTGAGTAAACTTCCCTATAGTTCTTGTTTGGTTTTTTTCAAGAAAGACTAAATGAGTATGAGGGTGATCAGTGTTTGTGTGGTAGTCCATCCAGTAAATCATATTGGAATTATCTAATCCTACTTTATTAAAAAACTTTGGTAATACTTTTGAAAATACCGCCGCATAATCATCTTCAGTAAATAATCCGTACTGTTTTGCAGTTACATAATCCTTAAAACTAGTTACTGGAATCCATGCTAAATTTCCGTCTTTACTAAATGAATTTCTTATTTCTTTTTTTAATTTTTTAATTTCATCTAAACTAGATATCCAGCCTTTATTTGTAAATGTTCTAATTTCTAAATTTTCTTTAGGTTCTAAATCTCTTGATGTAGTTCTTTTTGTATAATCAAGATAACCATACGAATCTGTCGCTAAATTTTCCTTTACATTTCTTGATTCTTCTCTTTTGGTATATTTTTCATACCCAACTAAAGAATCACTATTAACGATCCCTTTTTTATTTAAAATTATTGGGTAAGGTTTTCCATGTTCTAAAAATAATTGAAAGTTTGCTATATCTGGTGTCATATATCACTCCTATAAAATTCTATACATTTAATCATCATGGTTCTTTAATTTTTTCTATTTGCATCAACTGCAATTCCAAAAAGCTTTTGAATATCTTTATCATTATTAATTATTTTAATTAATTCTTCAGTATCTTTATTCATATCAAGCATTCCAATAGATTTAACTACTATTGATAATATTTTTTTAATAATTTCATCATTTCTGTTCAAATAATTAAGTGACTTTGCAAATTCATCTGCATATGATTTCATTACTAAATTTATCGAATTAGTTAAAATCATTTCTAATTGTGAAACCCCTTCATGAAAAACTTCTTTACCAAGTTTGCACGAGTAATAATAATCAATTGCCATTTCGAGAATGTCAGCATCACTTAAATTTGGCGACCCAGTATTAAAATTTTCTGCATTTTCAAATGATACTAAAGTTTTAATTTTTTCATCTGTTGAATTTTTAATTCTATAATTTCTATGTATATTCTTTTTGTTTGACATTAAAATATCTCCTTTTTTCCTTGTAATACAAATGTATTACAATATCTATTTGAAAAAGCAATTTGTATTACATTTTTTTTCTTTTTGTACTACAAGCTTTTTGCTTTAAAATCGTGCGTTGCACGATTGTTCGCCTAGTTTGTAATACATTTTTGTATTACAAATCTACTTATCCTGGTTTTTAATAAATATCACATTTTAATGTAATAGATTTTGAACTTAGATTATTCAAAATTTACAAATCAAAAGATTTGTGTATTTCATAAATATTAAACATGGCAAGTCTGCCATGCCTTCATTATCAACATATTTGATTAACTTATATTTTTAATTTTCAACTTTTTTATTATCTTTAAAACTATCACCAACGGTGATTAAGTAACTCTTTTAGAGTTACAGTCAAGAACATGGCAAACTTGCCATGTTGTAAATTTTCACTAATAATCACTAAAAAAATATAATTTATATCGTCAAAAAAAAAATCACTTTTACAAATGATTTATTTTATTATTTTCTATTTTCTATTTTCTAAACCGTAACACATTAATTATACTTAAACTTATTTAACTATAAATATTTTTTATAAATAATCACTATTCACTTCATCTACTCTATCATTATCAACGGCTTCTTTAAATATTATTATTGCAGATATATCATCACAAAAATCTAACGCTTCACTTGTATAATATTTATTGACACAATGTCTAATAAAATAGCTTTCTCCACCCCAACAATCTTCATTTTTTGTAAGTATATAATCTTTGTATTTTTCTATAATCATTATCTACCCCAACTATTTGTAATGTTTAATTCATGAAAAGATAATATATCACTAGTACTACTTACAATAATGAAATCAAGCATTTCTATATCGAAAATCTCGCAACATTTAAATAATACTTTACATACTTCAATATCACTTTTACTAGGTTCTAAATCACCAGAAGGATGATTATGAGCAAATATAACTTTTGACGCATTTGAAATTATAATTCTTTTAAAAACTTCCCTTGGACTAACTAGCGCTTTATCTAATACTCCTCTACTCACTTCAAAATAACCTATGATTATATTCTTAATATCTAATATCAAGCAAACAAATACTTCTTCTGGTTCAGAACCTAAATCTATTTGATCCACAAGAAATTTCTTTAACATCACTAATCCATTAATTCGTCCACAATTGTATTTTGGATTTGTTTCATTTACAACTAACTTCAAACTAAATTTTTGATACATATAATATCCTCCATATTTTTATTAGAGGTTTTGATAATTAAATTTACAATTATCAACTGCCTCGTTTTTTCCAAAACATATTTATTTTATTTTGCAAGTACAACGAAGTTGCTTGAGAGCGTAGCGAATACTTTCAATATAAAATTAATATGTTAAAAACGAATGGAGGCAGAGTTGATATTATTTAATTATTTAATCCTATATAATTATAGGATTTTCTTTATCGCCTAAGGTGATTGTATGACTCTTTTAGAGTCATGAAAATATGGTTAAAAAATCACTCGGTTTCACCGAGTGACATTGCTATCAAACCTTTTCTTTCTAATAAAAATTTTATTTACTAAGTATATATCACCATTATTAAATTTGAAGAAACGAAACTTTTTCTGCAATAATACCAATATTATAGTTAACAGTATTATTTTCAGAAGCATTTTTCACTGAAGTGAATCTTCCTTTTATTCCAAGAAGACTACCAACTTTAGCTATTGCGCAAGTTTGCTCGGCAAGTGATCTCCATAAATCTACTTTGAAAATATCTTTTTCATAAATACCATCAGCATTCATAAAACTTCTCTCTACCTCGATTAAAATTTGCGCAACTTTATGCCCTGTTCTTGTTTCACTTAAAACTGGTAATTCAATAACTTTTCCTACTAATAAACATTGGTTCATAGATATATCCTCCTTATTTTTATTTGAAGCTTTTTTAATAATTAAAGTTGTAATTATCAACTGCCTCGTTTTTTCCAAAACATATTTAGTTTATTTTGCAAGTACAACGAAGTTGCTTGAGAGCGTAGCGAATACTTTCAATATAAAATTAATATGTTAAAAACGAATGGAGGCAGAGTTGGAATTATTTAATTATTAAATGCTTTAAGATTAAAAGATTTTCTTTATCACCATAGGTGATTTTATGACTCTTTTAGAGTCATAAAATATGTTTAAAAAATCACTCGGTTTCACCGAGTGACATTGCTATCAAACCTTTCCTTTCAAATAAAAATTTAAGTTCTATCATTATATTGATACACCATTTTATTTACTTACTACAATTATCATTACAAACAATTTACTATTAATTATTTATATTACTATCATTCATAACAAGCTTTAATCTATACTTACAAGATATGTACGAGCTAATACAAATATTATTCCATTGATGTTTTAACTAGCTTAACAACATCTTCAATAGTTAACCCATAATCTTTTTTCAATTTGTCAAAGACAATCTTTTCTTCTTCGCCAATTCTTATAAGTATTTCTTTTCTTTGTTTATGCGCCTCAGAGATTTTTTTATCGATCTTATTTAACTCAATTTTTTGTTTTTCTAGTCCAGTCATTTGACTTCCTCTTTTCTATTTTAAAAACTCATACATGCCAATATTTTTTGAACTACTATAAAACTCAAATTTATCAATTAGTACATATGTATCATTTATTGTTATACTTTTCTTCACATCTTTTATTCTCTTTGTTTTATATCTACCTATAATTTCAATTTTACTTCCTTTAGAACAAAATTCATTAATAACTTCAGCGCACTTTCCCCAAGCCATACACTTAACAAATTCTGTAGACGTTCCATCTTTACAAGCAACTTGAATTTCTAGTACAACCGCTCCATTAGTTTCTTTTAAATTAACATCTGTAGAAATATTCCCATTCACAAAAACTACAGCACTCATATTTCTATACCATCATTTCTAATTATCATATTTTCGTTTTGCATACCTTGATCATGCTTATTATTTAAATCTTCGCTAAACGTCATTGATTTAGGTAGCACACAATTAAACTCTACTTCAGGTTTATTTTCAGCTAACCAACTACTTAGTTCGACAGTTGCCTGATGTCCTTCGTAATCGTCTGGAAACGCTGATACTATCTTATTTATGTTACTAAAATTACTATTTTCATAATTGTATTTCATTGTATCCACAACACCTTCGAGGTCATTAAAAGTTAAATAGTCATTATTATGAGGATTACTTATTAATGTCTGATATGCCAACTGATCCATTATCCCTTTTGTTATTATTAGGGTTTTAGCCTGTGTATTTTGAAAATTAATTTCATTTCTTGTGTTTCCATTAAGTTCACTAGTTCCATCTGCAATATTAATTTTTTCAACTCGGATTATGTCATCATTACTATCATCAGTTATTTTTTCGCTAATATTTTCAGCTTTTGAATATGCTTCATTTTCCATTTCTATAATTTTATTTATTATATATGGATCTTTTGTATAAGTTACATAACTATTCACAACATCGTTCTCAGCAATCGGCAACATTTTTTTTACTTTATTAATATAATCATTAGGATTCAAATAAGCCCTTGTAAAATCTAATCCCTGTATTGTTCCTATAACATATTTATCATTAAAATTATCAGAGTAATCATACTTATGATATAAATGTTCAAAATTAAAATTTTCATCTTTCAACATTTCTAAAAGTTGTTCATCAGATATCGATATAAGATGATAGTTTATTGAAACATCATCATCAAATGCTAACTCACTTATGTTAACATGCGATTTAGCAAAGCATTGAACTTCTTCAATATCATTATTTGTAAAGCTATTTGATTCAACATTTCTGATGTGATCTTTAAAATCTAGTTTCTTTAATTTACAATTATTGAACGCATAACTTTCAATAGTGTGAACTGTTTCGGGAAATCCAACACTTTCAATTGGAATATTTGCAAAAGCACTTCTACCAATTATTGACACTTCAACACCATCAATTTTACTCGGAATATCTATGTTTCGATTTTTACCTATGTATTCTGTGATAGTTCCAGTATCTTTATCAAATAAAAAATCTTTATATTCTGTTATTTTAACACCCTCTAAGAAATCATTTGAGTATAAAAAACTATCTTTTCCTGTAAATACTATAATTTCTTGTGAGCTATCATCAGTAAATTTAAAGTTAATTTCACTGTACTCACCATCAGCATCTGTATTTAAATCGAATGCTCCTACACTTTCAATTAAACTATTTGGTATATCAACGTCAACCAAATGATTAGCAACAAAAGAGCAATTACCTATACTTACAACCCCCTCAGGAATATTAAGCTTCGATATTCTATTATTTCCATAAGCATAAGCTCCAATATCAACGACACTATTAGGAATTTCAATAACTTCTAATTCTGAACCACAAAAGGCAAAATCACCTATTGATTTAAGCGTACTAGGCAGTACTACAGAATCCAACATTGCATCTTCAAATGAATGATTTCCAATTATAGATACCTCAACACCTTTAATTATTTCGGGTATAACTACATGCTTTTTAGTTCCTTTATAGTCTATTATCGTTCCAGTCTTTCTATCAAATTCAAAATCACCATTACCAAACCACGTCGTAACCCTATCTCTTAGTCTCATAATTACCTACTTTCTTTTAGCTAATCGCCAATATAATCTCCACCCATATCAGGAATAAACATTTGTTGCTCCATTTCATTTGATTGTGTTATTTGTTGGGGTAACTCTCCGTTTACACTTAAAACAAGATCTACATTTAAATCATGATTATCTGGAAGAATACAATTAAATTCAATTTCTGGTCTATTTGTTTTAAACCATTGTGATAGTGTAACAACTGCTTCATTACCAGGATCATCATTGTCCAATGCAACTATCACATTTTTAACATTTCCGTTATCTCTTTTATTAAAGTGGAAATCAATTGCATTAACTGCATTCGCAACACCATTTATTGAAAGATAATTACTATCATTTGGATTATCTACTATGCATTGATAACTCATTTGATCAATAACACTTTCAGTAATTACAAGTGTTTTCGCATTTGCATTTTCAAAATAAACACCCGTTTCTTTTGCTGAACCTCCTACATCACCTTTATAATCTTTTGTTGTACCTCTTAGAGCTGCGTATTTAGCAATATTATTAATTTTACCTACAAAAACACAATTGCCTCTATCATCTTGATATATTAGGTTTTGATTAATATATTTACTAACGACATCCATATCTATACATCTTTTTTCTGTTAGGTATTTAATAACCTTGTTGTCATTAAATGCTTTATTTGGCATCTCAAATACTATGGGTTTTACTTCTTTATATTGAATATTAGACGCTCCATTTTCATTTAAATATTGTTTCGCAACTTTTATAGCTTCACCAATACTTAACTCTTGAAATTCACTAATAAAGTCAATAATGCTTCCTCCTCTGCGATTTGACCATCGAAAGAATGTATTATTAGGATATATTTTGCACGAGTCATGAATTTCCAACCTTGTCATTCCATGTCTTTCACTAATGGTATTAAGCCCAATAGATTGAGCATATTCTACAATATCAATTTGTGATTTAATATCATCTGTTGTAATTATTTTAGAATTTGGATCATGCTTATATTCTTTTTTTTCTGGTTTAAATTCTTCTTTAACTTTACCTAAATCCTTTGCATCATAAAATTCACTATATTGACCTCTACCTAAAATATATTTTCTAGCAGTCGTTGCATCTTTAAGCGCATCAAAAAAAGCATTAGGATTATCTTTAATAACCTTATGCCATGACGAACAGTATGAAGTGTGTTGTTGAACATGTCTTTCATCAATCTCAAATCCTAAGTCCAATTGAATCATTGCAGTGTTTAGTTCAGCAACAAGTTCTTCATATGCTCTTTCTTGAATTTCTTTCATTTCATCAAAATTTCTATTAAGTCTTTTTTCATGACCCGTTGCATGACCGATTTCATGAAATAATGTCCCATAAAAAAACTGTTCATTAGCGAACAGTTTTCTATCAGGCATTTTAATAGCATCTTCTTTAAAATTATATAGTGGTTTTTCAGCTGGCTCAATATAACCAACCCCTAAATTTTTAATAACGTTATTAGTAAATTTTTGTGCTACGACATTTGAAAATTCCATTATCACTTTTTGTTCGCTCGCTAGTTCTGGAATCCCCTCAATTTGAGCAGCGTTAAAGACTTTATAAGTTTTTGATATTACTTTATCTTTAAGGATACTATTTTCATCTTCAATATTTTCTACGCTGAAAAATGTAATAGGAACAGCACTTGATCCTTTTTTCACTTTCCAACCTTCATCTTGACATTGTTTAAATGTAACCCAACGAGGATCTGTATACCCACTAGCTGAAGCAACAATTTGAAGATACATTTGATTTCTTCCGCGGTAGACTTTATTTGTAGTTCCATTCACCATTAACTGTTTGCTTTGATGCCAAGGTTTCCTCCAAGGTACTTTATTAGATTCTAAATCTTGTAGTATTTTATCAATAACATATTTTTGACTTTTATCCAATTCATTAGCCATTTATTTTCATACCTCACTTTCAATAATTATTTCAAATTTATCAATTTCACCAGTATTTACTTTATTGATTAATGCTTCGTGTTTAATAATGTTTTCTTGTAAAAATAATTCCTCATAATCTGATACAATGAGTGCTTCACTTATTATTTTTCTATTTGAATCTAGTGATAATGAAATCATTTCTTCAGGCAATCCCAAATAAATATACTCATCATTAATTTCGATATCATCTTCATCAATTTGAAAACTTTTTCCAATTTTCAGCTTATCTTTTATATTCATAATATTTCCCTTTCCAAACATGGCAAGTCTGCCATGTTTATATAATTGCTATATCTATGGTAGCTTTGGATTTCTAAAATCAATATATTGTTCAGGATCTACAGATGTACCACCTACTACTATTTCAAGATGCAAATGACAACCTGTAGATTTACCAGTATTACCAATTGACCCTATGTAATCACCTTTATTTATGTATGTACCAACCTCATACATAAACCCTTCTTGCATATGTACATATTTAACAACCATGTTTCCATTTTCTATATGACCAAAGTTTCCTGTTTGTGATATATTAGCTCCTTGACGTTTAACAACAACCCCATCATTAACCGCATATATTGGCACACCACAATTTCCGGGCTTAGGAAACGCTAAATCAATAGCATCATGAAATAATCTATCACCAAATGGATTATACCAACCATATGGAGCTGTTATAACAGCCTTAGACTTAAACGGATACATAAGTTCTCCATCTCCGTATTGCCCTGTATAATCATCTCCAATACCGCCAAAATCATAGAAGGAGTCAAAATATTCAACATATTTAATAATTGTCGATTTCGCATGATTTTGAAATCCAATTTTAAATAAATCAATTTCATATAACCCATCAATATATTCGTTAATTGAATGTAATTCATATTCGATAATTGTTTCAAAAACTTCATTTCCATTTTCATCAATGACTATTTCACCATCATCACCAAGTAATGGCACTACTGTTTCAATTGTATTACACATTTTTTCAATCATTTCCAAAATAATATGTTCTTCAGGTTTTTCAATTCCTAATAAAAAATTAGGGATTGCTAAATAATTTAGTGGAACATTAATTCTCAGTTCATTGCTTACATAAGGTTGATAAACTTCAATTAACAATTCTTGACCAGGTCCTATTCTAAAATATTCCTCAATTAATAAAACAATATCATCTTCATCACTAAGTTCACCAAAAATGTCACCTATGCTTACGAATAAATCATTAATCATTTGAAATGGTGCAGCAAATATTCCTATTATTACAATGGCAGGAGCTAAAAAAATAAATGAAGAAACAATAACACTACCTACAACAACACATATTTTTAGCTTTAGCTTTTTCACGAATTGATTCCAGGATCCATTTCTTTAAGCTCCTTTGCTGAAGCCATTACATTTATTGAGTATTTATCTTTACCACATATAAATATTGCATCTCCTTGTTTAAATCCAAGTATTGCATCTTTTTCAAGTTCTGTAAGTCTTACTAACTTTGACATTTGTTCTACAGCATCATTTTCTAAATGCATAATGAATTTATACGTAGTATTATTTACAATAGCTAATCCATGCGTTTTAATTGCAACTCCATCTACCATGACGTCACTATTTAAATCTTTTGGTTCTTGAGTACCTAAAACAGATGTATTTCCATATTTTCTTGACCTTCTAAAGAATGTTGAAAATTCTTTAGCAGCAGTACCTTCTAATATGACTTCTTGACTCTCATCATAGATAAATACACTTTCCTCATCACTCAAACATCTTGACCAAGCATACTTAAACATAATATAGTTTAAAGCATTTTTAATGCCTTGCCCTTTTTCTTTAAGCCCTCTAGTTCCAAAAGAAAGCATTTTTCTTTCATAGTTAGACATATCTATTGTTGTATACCCATCAAAATAGTATTTATCTGATAATGTCATCGGATTTATTGCATTTAATATTTGCTCCAACCTATCTTTTCTTTTACTTTGTGTTTGAATTGAGTTTATTTCTTTTTCTAATTCAATTTTAAAATCACTAAGTATCGGAAAATCTTTTGGTCCAAGACCTTTAAACTCAGTTTCAAATGTAATACCTTTAGATTCATATGTATTTATAATAATTTGATCAATCTCGTTAAGACCTTCAACTAATTTATGAGCAATTTCATGATGATATAGTTTAAGTATAGTTTTAATTTCATCAATACAACTATATATAGCTACTTCAGTATCCCATCTATCAATATCTTCGTCATCTTCACAAGAAACAGGTTTTAAATCAAACATATTAATTTGATTTCCCTTCATCCCCCAATTTATATATTGACCATTGTATTTTTTTGTCATGTATCTATTTTTGTTTTCAGGATCAATCCACACAATATATCGTTTATCTTTAATAAAAATACGTACAATTTTATTTATAAGTGTTGTTTTCCCACTACCACTAGCACCTACTACCATAATATTAGATGTCAATCTATTGCTTAGGACTGACTTTTCTTTTTCATTTCTATAGAAATTTGGGTCCCATTTAATCATACCATCATTGTTTTTTTCTTTTCCCAACAAAAAACCTTTAGGATCTAAAAGTGATTGATAATTATATGCCCACATACCCGCAAAACTTCTTGCAGTTATTGGAATTCCATAATTATTAAGTAATGTTGAATCCAAATTATCGTCTATAAATAATGGTGAAGTAGCTCTCATTAATTGTTCTTGTAAATAGCTAAGATTAGTTAATTTGATACCATCTATATTTAGTTTAGACTTTGTTGTCTTTGTTTCAAAATTTAAATCATCAATATTATCAGCGGTTATTGTTAGTATCATTAAAAAATCTAACATTTTATCATTATTATTGACTATATCATCAATATGATTACGGTATCCAATTATTTGATTCTCCAACTTTTTTAGTAGAGTAGGATCACTTGTACTATCAAATTTATCTACTTTATCCTTATACTCTTTTTTCATTGCAGAAGTTAAATCAATCTCAAGTATTTTGGTTTTTATCGAAACTTTTATATTTGGATTAGATATTAAATAACTTAGCATGCCAAAACCAAATTCTTCAGGCAACTGTGTTACAAGCATGTTTCTAACATACTTATCACCTATAATTAAATGGTCTACTTTCTTTACAAATGCTGTTGGCGCAGCAAGACTTTTTTTAAATTTCCCCATCAATAACCGCCTCTATATAATTACTTTTCAAATCTTCATTTATTGCTATAATTTCAAAATCACATTTAGAGAAGAAAAAATCATTAATAAGATCATTATTAAATGTTACTGAAATCAAATTATCATAATCGATACTATTTAGAATTTTAACTTCAAAATTTGCATTTTGCATTGCCATGAATAATAATCTTAAATCTTTAGTTAAATTTTTACCTGGAACTCCCTTAATCATTATAAAGAACGATAATTCAAAGTTTTCAGAAGCAAAATTTTTATAGTCTTCTATATCATCAATAAACATATTTCTTATTACATCATCTGTTTCGGCATCTATTTTCGCTAATAGTGGTTCGATATGTTCGTCAAGATTTAATCTTGTATAAACATAAGCATGAAATAAAGGAGTTTTAATTTTATTGAAAACCTCTTTTAGCCTAAGTAACCAAACATTTTGAATTCTTACATCAGATAAAAGTATATTAGGAGTTTTGATTTTAATACCTACAACATTTTCAACTTTGTTGTCTTTTTTAAGTTCAATATAATCGTTTTGAATATTTTCGATATCAATCCAATCAAGTGTTGTTGCTATTTGTTTTTTTAGCTTAATAACTTTTTTAACTCCTTTTTTGTGGGATGTTATTGCCTTCTTTTCACTCTTGTTAAGTTTACGTTTCCTCATAAATAATCCCTTTCCATTTGTAAATTCTTTTTTGCATCTTGTAATCTTTGTATATTTTCCATAAAGTTATCACATTATGATAATCACCAATTGGTAAATAAATAAAAGATGGTATTACAGCAACGCTTATACTAATTAATAAATTAATATATATATTTCCCACCATAATCAAAAAAGACATCATGACCATTAAGAAACCTAATATAATAAACACAATCATTAAAATAAAATCTTTCGCTTTATAATTATTTAAAATATATTGTCCACTCTTGTAGTTTTTACTTGAATAAAAAACTAACGGTATTTGTTCTTCCATAATCTACCTTTCCAAACATGGCAAGTTTGCCATGTTAAAAATTCTTTCCAACACTTCGCTTGATATCTGTTGCTTTTTTTGCAATGTCTGTTGATCCTTTTCCAAGTTTTGAATTATTATATCTTTTTGATGCTGCTTTATAAACATGTCCACTTCCTGCCGAAGTTGTCCTTGCTGCAAAACCTGCTTTGGTTCCTCGTGGCATAGAATCAGCATAGCTTTTAAAATTATTAGCAGGATTGTTATCATTACGAGCGGCACTTGAAAAAGAATTAGCACCCAAATCTTTAAATGAATTTCCACCCAATGCGCGACCTGCACCATATGCAGCACCTGCCCCAGCACTAAGTGCTGTACCTCCAAGCTTTCTACCAATATTACCCACTCCTCTTGCCATTCCACCAATCCCACGTCCCATTCCTGATGTTGCCATCCTTAATGAAGCCATCTGTTGTAAAGAACCACCACTTGAAGTATCTCCACCAATATATTTAGCAATGCTTGCACTTCCTGCTAACGCTACAAGTAAACCAGAAACTAGTAATACAATCTGTATCCACCAACCAGCTTCTTTTATTATTGAAAATGAGGACATAGTTAAAGCCAAAATAACTATAAGTAATTGGTAAAAATTGGTTAGATAAAGTGAAATAAACCCTTTTAACCAACTAAAAAAAGTGTCATATGAATCACTTATGACACTTGAAATAGTTATAGGAGTTACCATTAAAGCTAATACTTGTTCATGAACTCTTTTTCCAAAATCAACTGCAACCATTATCATTATTATTGCAGCTGTAAATCCGATAATTAATATCGTAAATAAATCGCTTATTTCAGGAAAAAACTTATATGTCTTAGCTCCTTCATTAAATGCATTAATTTCAATATCTTTCATCGTGTAAGTAACCTCAACACCTGGAATAAAGTTTCCACTTTCATCCCAACTTCCACTACTTGCATTACT
>CAMQTJ010000052.1 GCA_947037125.1 uncultured Holdemania sp. | reverse complement strand
CTAAATATAAAAGGTATAACAAATGCGGTTTGTAACGGCATTTGTTATACCTTTTTAACTATTTTATTGTGCGGTTAAACGTACTCTTTGAACGTATTGAATTTGCGGTATAACAACTATGATAAAGAAGGTTGTGAAATTATAATTGATAATTGTCAATCTTCAGTATTTGGTGGCTTTGCACCTAATTCAAAAACAGCTGAGGTACTATCGAAAAACCTTGGCAGTAAGACCGGTTTAAGTGGTTCTGTGTCAACAGGCAGAAATGAGCCAACACAATCTCTACAAATGATTGAACGTCCCTTAGTAACAACAGATGAGCTTAAGACCATGCCTAAAGGAGATTTCATTGTGATGAAAACTGGTTCACATCCTATGAAAACGAAGTTAAAGCTATTTACTCAATGGGGAATAAAATTTGATGAACCCTACTCTATTGAGGAAAATGAATCACTAAAAATTGAGTACATAAGAAAAGAAGAAATCATTCAAACTATCACTGGCAAAACAACACTTGCAGATGATAAGGAAGAAATCATTGGGAAGTTTAAGGTTCGTTTATGACACAACTTAGTGATACTATATATTTATCAAAACTTCCCAGTAGATGCGTTTGTCTTTATATGTATTTAGAAAGACATGGCGCAAAAAAAGGCAACTGCTTTCATTCAATGAATACAATTGCCAATAATTTAGGTGTATCAAGACAAACCATTACCCTTGCAATCAAGGATTTAGTTGCTAATGGTCATATTGAATCTCAAAATCAATATCGAAAAGACGGTGGTAAATCAAGTAATATCTATAAAATTTTAAAATAATTTACACCAAGGAATAAGTGTATATTAACGCGTTTAAATGGTATGTAACGTGGTGTTACATCTAGTTAAGTAATACTATAAATAGTTAGTGGAAATAAATAGTTGTAAAATGTTGGACTATGATACAGATAGTAATTGTACTATTAATTATATATTGAACAAAATAAAAAGCTCTATCCATAAGAACAGAACTTTAAATATTGTATACTAAATATAAACAACAATAACTTTTGTAATACAATAAATATTTTCAGGTCATTCGTTTATGGAATCATAGTCAATAACAATAAATGAAAAAACATCTAAATTCCTAGTATACTTGTTATCTGCTATAAGAATAGGTTCATGGACTATTTTATTGGTTATATCAATTTTTACAACAAGCTTATCCGAGCCATTTTCTAATATATGCAATTCATTGTTATCTGTATTAATTATTGGAAATGTACCAAAGTCATTTGGAAGAAATATATCAGTATTTATGAATTCCACTTTTTCATTATTAAAATGCATCTTAATTAATTCTTTCTCTCTTGAAAAGCAATATATATCATCTTCTAATTTAAAGAAAGTATTACGGATAATATTAAATCCTTGAGATATATCTGTATTAGCATTATAATCATTGATTGAAAAGTCTTCCAATGATATTGATATAATTTTATTTTGATTATCTCCAATTGCCACCTCATACATAGATTCAATGAATATAATCATATTTCCATTATTAATATCATATTTCAATCCAAATATATTTTGCAATCCCAATAATTCCTCTAATACTATTTCACTAATTATTTTATCTTTATTTAAATCGATCACAACCATTTTATAGCTATAATCATTTTCATCTTCATAATACGACATAAGTAAAAATAAATTTTCATTATGAACAACATAGTTATTTACATAACCCTCTACTTCTACAATACTACTATCTATTTCTATTAAACTGATATATTTTTCATCATCAAATCCTGTATTGTAAATATTAACGATTGAATCATTATATATAAAATAAGAGCCTTTTTCTAAATACCCTTTAAAGCAGTCAAAATCAGACTCACGCGATTCAAAATTATCGTTTATCACTACAGATTTACTACCATTGTTTAATATAAAATCATCATTGTGTTCAATAATATTGTAGTATAATGCACCATTTACAGTTTCCATATCTTGAATTTTTCCACTATCATCAATTGATACTAAATACGAACTATCTTCACCGTACGCATAATCGGAAGTATATAGTAAAACATATTTATCACTTTGCTTACTGCATGATAATAAAAGCAAAGAAATCAATATTAAACAAATTGTTATCTTAATCTTAGTAAATTTTAATTGCATTTGTCCAGTTAGAATTTTTTATATCTGTTGGGCTAACAAACCAAGTTCCATCACTATCTAAATCCTTACTGTCTCCAGTTTTATTATATGCACACCAAACAAGTTGAGAGCAATTATAGTCATTATAACCACATGATTTGTTATTTATTGTATATGCATATGGTCTTCCTGTCTTACTCTTTGCCCATTCAACTGCCTGCAATCTTTCATCATAAGATTCTCTAGTTGTTCCATTTTCCATTGTTACAACAGCCATTATGACATCTCCAGACTTTGACACTATATCTGAGCAATTTCTTATAGCAACTTTATATCCTGGTCCTCGTGCCTCAATAATTTGACTAGCTGAACTGTATAAACCAACATGTCCATGATTGTAAAAAGAAGTTGTAGCTTTTGAATACCAAATATCACCAGTGTAAGAACTTTGTAACGGAGCTGATTTGATCGATTGGCGTGAATCATCTATTTGTATTTCTTCATTTTGCATATCACCTAGCAATTCATTTGCAACATCATATTCACCTATATTATATTTGCTAGAAATATCGTAAATCATATTATTTAACTCATAATATGGAATTCCTGATATTTCCATTATTTCTTCTAATATAGTATCATATGATTTATTGGTTGCGTAAGCTACAGGTGTACTGATACTAATGATTAGTGTCAGTAATAAAATATTCAAGAATATTTTTTTCATTTAACTGTTCCCCTTCCATTTTATCTTCTGTTTGATTATACCTTACGTTAACTTACTACCTTTTTTTGAAATATCATCCAAAATTAACAATTTTAGAACATTTTGAAGAAACATATTTATCATGAGTAACAATAATAACCGTACTACCTTCATTGTGAAGCTTTAATAAAACAGATAAAACCAAATCCCTATTAATTTCGTCTAAATTCCCAGTTGGCTCATCAGCCAAGATTATATTACCTGGTTTAAGAATAACCCTAGCAAGAGCTATTCTTTGTTGCTCACCGCCACTTAAAGTGAATATTTTTTTACTCTCAAACCCACTTAATCCAACATCACTTAAAGCTTTCGAAATTTTTTCAGCTTTATTTTTTGAAGATTCTTTAACATAGTAAAGTGCCAATAGTAAATTTTCTTCTACAGTTTTGTCATCGATTAATGCATAGTTTTGGAAAAGATAATTAATGTTTAATCGAATGAATTTAGAACTACTACTTTTATTAAGTTTCTTTATGTCGATATTGTCTATTTCAACAATACCTTCATAATCTTTGTCCAAAAGTCCGATTATATTAAGCAATGTTGTTTTACCACTACCACTTTTACCCACAAAGGCAATTAATTCATTATCTTCAATATCAAGTGAAAAATCATTAATTATTTTCAATTCACCAAATCTCTTATTCAATTTTTTAATTTTCAACATAAAGTTATTCTCCCTTTAATTTCAAATAAATCTTGTCAAGATCCACTAAATTAGTAATTACAACTGATAAAATAATTTCTACAATTATAAGTATAACTGATACAATAACCCCTACTAAAATATAGCTGTTATTAAACAAAAATAAGTAAGTTAATATTGATGTGATCGGAATTAATGAAGTCCCAATTGACCAAAATATAATGCTATCATACATGTCTTTTCTTTTAAATCCCAGTAATTTTTTAATCACTATTTCATTAATATTTGTTTGGATAAATAAGATATACGATTGAAGAAGCATGAATAAATAGATAATAATGAACAATCCAATTACTGTACCATATTTAATTATTGACTTATTCACTAATACAATTTGGTCATTCAACTTATCTTTATTCAGTACAAAACTATTGTTCCACAGCACCTCTTCTAAATTAGACTCAGTTAAACACTTACTTATTTCACTAAAGAATTGTTCTATATCATTTACTTTAAACTTTAATGCAGTAGAAAATCCTGTACCTGCAATATCTAATCCTCTTACAGAATCATAATATGATAAAGGGAAATTATTACTAATTACTCTTAAAATTGGTGATTTTACAGTACTTATACCTTTAACTACATCAAAAGTTTCAAAATCAGTATCATCATAATAATAAATTATTACATCTGACTCATACTCAATATCCGCGTAAAAATTTTCTACATATTTTTCAAATGATTTTGTTATATTCATTTTCGATTTTGGCATAATATAGTATGTATAGTCAGTTTTAATCAAATTTAATTCAGTATTATTATCATAAATAACCAAGTCCATCCTCTTTAGATAGTTATAATCAACGGTAGCATATCGAAAATTTGTACCTTCTGCTTCGCTTCTATCATAAAATTCTATTTCACCTTTGTCATCACTTAGATAATTCCTAAAATCAACATATAAATAGTCAATTTCAAAATCATCTAAATTTTGATAAAAAGATAGATAGTTATCGCTATTTTCCTGAATAGTATCATCATATATTGAAATGTAAGTTCCATAATCTTCAATATTTTCTAAATCTTTCATATACGAACTGTTGACACTAACTTCGTTCAGTGCTGGAGCTAAAAAAACTATAGATATAAGTATAATGAAAATTAATAGTGCCTTAAATCCTAGGCAAAATTGATTTGTACCTCTTACTAAAGACTGATTTTTAACTATATTAGAAATGGCATTATTATTCGAGATAAACATAACAACCAAATAACTAATTAGAATATCTAAAGATATAATTATCGAAAATATAATGATAAGTCTAAAAATAAACAGCATATTTATGTTAGGTATTACAAAACAAAATAGTAATAAGTTTAGAGTACAAAATATAATAAGTAACTTGATATCCTTTTTAATCAAATTGTAAACTATATCTTTGTGGCTAATTCCTAAAATTAGTGAGCAGCCTATTTCTTTACTTTTTTCACAAAGAATAAATAGAGTTGAAATAAAAAATAAAACTACAAAAAAAACTAAACAAAATCCTCCTACAAAAAAAACAAGTGGTAATTCTTGCATATAAATTGCTCCATCATAATCAGTAAAAGTTTCTCTAGAAACGCCAAGTAAATCACACGTTTGATAAACAAATTTATTATATGACTCTAAGTTTTCATAATGTACAATATACATGCCATAATAATAAGCATTGTCATTCACTAATTCATCCATATTTCTAAAAGACCATCTATCATTATCTAAAAAGTCGTTAATTTTATAGTTTTGATTAATATCATCAGTATGAACTGTTGAAATAAAGCTATCTTTATTATCAACATTAATTTTTTTCATCGAAAAAGTATTTTGATATAGCAAATAAACCGAATCCACAGATATATATTGGTTATTAATGTCATTACTTTTATCTTTTATTTCTTTTACCAGTATTACATTATTTTCTTTAGCAATATCAAAGATTTCTAACATAATATCTGGTTCTATTTGTAACACAGTTTGATCAAAATTCAAAGCATCAGATTCATAATTTTCAAAACTATAGAATTTTAACTTAGCTTCCATATCAGTATAAGTAACTGATATAATAGAAATAACAAATATTGCAATAATAGGTATAAATTTAAGAATTTTTTTCATATTACCTCCCTGATTTAATAATAAATATTAATTACATAAATAAATGGCTCATGATAATATGAGCCATTTAACATATCTAGAAATTGATTAAATTCACTCAGTCAATTATGAAATAATTATTTATCTGATTTCAACTCAATCTTTGCATTATGAGTACCTGTATATGGCACTACATCTTTTTTGCCATATAACTTGTTGAACTACATTAATTTATTATTCTAACTAATTAAATTATAACATTCCATTATATAATTACAATATTGTAAAGTTACGTAACTTAATGCACCTTTTTTATGAATTTTAAATGATTAAACCAAATATAACCTAATGTTTAGTACAATTAATCTATTTAAGTTCAACATCATAAACTAATAGACATAATTAATAAAATTATATATTTTGCTATCATTATTAATTATTTTTGTATAAGTAAAAGCAAGTGTACATTCAGTAAAAAAACTTATACTCGCATTTTATGGTTCGAAAGGATAATTTACTTCATTAATGTGAACTAGTTAATTTTATAAGTCTAGTAGCGTAATCCACAGCTTCTTCATATTGTCTATTATCAGATAACCACTGAAACAATATTCGTAATGTAAACGTCTCTGTCTCTATGTCCTTTTGTTTACATATTAATTTATAATATCTTTTAAGATATCCAATTGCATCATTATGATTGCTATTAACTTTTGATGTTAGAGCTTTAAAAAACAAAATTTGCATTTTGCATATATTAGGATGTTTTGAAGCAATTTCTATTTCAGTCATCATTTCATCGATTCTATTCAGTCGATATAATGAATAAGGTATGTATATTAAAGTATATTCGACAAACAACCCACTTGACAATGCTATTCTTGTGTACTTAATTGCTTCTTCATAATTTTCCATCTTAAGTAGCAAACCACTTAGGTTATAATATATACAATTTTTAAAATTAACCCGTTTTAGTGAGCGCATTTTGGTTAGAACTTCAAGAAATAGCTGCTTTGCTTCTTCAAATTGATTTAATCTAGTATAACAGTTACCAAGATGCATCTTAAGAGAAAGAACGCGAGTGAAGTTGGAAGTTTTACTAAATTCGCTAATAGCAATATTACAATACCTCATGGCGATAATAGGATGATTTAAACTTTGTTCTATAAAATTTATATAATAGTAAATTATTCCTTTTAAAGTATTATCATCATTATTTATTCTTTTTAATGCTACGTCAAAATTGCTTACTGCATTCGTATATTTGTTAATATTATAATTATTTATTCCTCTATAAATCATATATATAGCAAAATCTTTATCATTTAACAGATGTGAGTATTTATCTAATTGAACTAATAAGATACTAATATCTTCTTGATTCTTGGTTATTCTTATATTGTACATTAACATAATTAATAAATATTTTATGAATTCTAAAGAATATAGATAATGACTACACTCTAATACATCATTAAATATTTTTTGTTCCTCATCAGTTTCCAATTCACAAAAACAGTTTAATGCATCAAAAATAAGGTTAGATAAGTTTGATTCATCAAAATCATTATCGTATAATTCTATATCTAAAATCATCAATAATTTTATAAATATTGATTCACTTAATGGACGCTTTCCATTTTCAAATTTAGATAATCTGCCTTTAGATACGTCAATTGAATATTTTTCTTTAAGAATATAACATACATTTTCTAATGACAATCCTTTCTTTTTTCTATGAAAATTAACATATGAACCAATAAGAATTATTTGATCAGTAGTTAAACTATTATTTTCTAGCTCTAGCATTCTAATATTATTTGTAATCATGTTATTATCCCTCTTAATAAAAAATCACTTTACATTATTATACAACAATAATAATGTAAAGTGAAATTATTAGCTAGAGTTTTCTATTTATCATCAATCTTCATTTACAATGAGGTTTCTTAATTCAATTGTTAAGTCGCATTTGTTCTTTGTATCATAATTGCATGATACATCAATATCATCATTTTCTTCATCGCAAATACATCCGAGCTACTAACACAAAAAACACCTAAACAAAACCATAATTTTAAAAATGATTTCATACTAATATCCTTCAATTTTCACCATTATTTTAACGCAGGAAAAATTAAAAATCAAGTATCAAAAGTTACGTAACTTTTAGCTATTTTCATTTAAATGATTCATGATATGTTAATTACTCTACATTTATTTCTATGTTGATTGATTTTTCCTGCAGTTCTAATCTTATTACATAATGTTTATGTATTTTGACTATTAATTTTCAAGTAATTACTTATCTTTTCAATATACTTACTCTACTAAATTAACTAAGTATAAATGTCAACTTAAACTATTTGACCGTACTATAAATTAAATTCATTTGAGAGTGCAATTAATTGTAAAATACTATGCTACATATTTTTAGTTTGTAATAATTTAAATTTAATAAAAAAAACACAATGGATTGAGGTTAAAACAAGTGATTTTCATTCGTGATCCTCCTTTTTATTAAGTTTCTAATAAAACTAATAAGGAGGACATTTTTATGTCAGAAACAAACAAATATAATATATATATAAATAATCTTAAAGTTAAAGTATCTCAGGAAATATACAACGAGTATTGGAAAAGTATAAGTCATGAGAGATATAACTAAAGAAATCCTTCCATAGATGCATCTACATCGATTCGTTTATGGATGAATTTACTTATAATAGCTTAAATTACTCACTAGTTGAACATAATCCAACACATGATTACGTTATGAAATCTATTGAAATAAGTAAACTAAAAATAATAATATCTTTGCTAACAAAGAAAGAAGTAGATTTACTAAAATCGATCTATTATGATGGATTATCCGATAGAGCATACGCCACTAAAATCGGAGCAAAACAAACTACTATTAGTAAAAATCATCGTAATTTACTATTAAAATTAAGAAAATTGTTAAATAAATGAAATAAAAGTGCTCACTTACTCTTAAAATTACTTATCTACATATATGGTAAAAAAATATCTCTATATTTGTTCTTTGAAAATAGTAAAATTGTAATTATCTATCTAACAAGCAACTTAAATTTGTACGCCATGACCATAAAAACTTGAGAGCGATGATACAAGATTTTAAAATGCAATTTGAAACTGCATATTGCAATAACCTAGATAGCGATAATGATACTCCACTTATGGACGTTCGAGCGTGATTAAACCGTCGCAAGCTAGATAAGTGTTTCCTTGATTGGGAAAGGCACAGACCTGTGAGCATATTCTAAATGCGATTAATGTTTATGTAATACAACAAAAATTTATATAAGTCATTAGACTTGATAATAGATTGAGTTGCTGATAATAAGATGGCAGGTGTTATCAATTTTTATTAATTTGAATAGCTTTATTAGTTTTAAATCACCAATTATTTTGAAAGGAGTTTGTTATGATATATTTAGATGCAGATGAAATAATGTCGTTATTATCGGTTAAGCGATCAAAAGCCTATACGAATATTTCTACACTAAACAAGGAATTATCATAATTAGGTTTTATAACGGTCAAAGGTAAAATATCAAAAAAATATTTTTGTGAAAGAATTCATATTTAAGAAAGAGATGAGATAATTACGCCTGCGTATAAAGATAAATCAAATAAGTGGTACATACTAACTTATGCTAAAGATGATAATGGTGATAAAGTTAGAAAATCAAAACGTGGTTTTACAACTAAAGCTGAGGCACTTAAATGGGAACGTGAGTTCTTAGTTAAAGATACTGGTAGTATTGATATGACATTAAAAAGTTTCATCGATACATTGTCAAGACAAAGAAAATCGTTTACGAGTAACTACTATCAAAGGCAAAATATCTTTAATTAATCAGTATATTGTCCCTACCCTTGGTAATTACAAATTAAGTGATATTAAGTCTCATAACATTATAAAGTGGCAAAATTCAATCCTTAAATTAGATTTGGCACCAACATACACAAAATCAATAAACAATCAGCTGGTGGCGATAATGAACCATGCAGTAAAGTTTTACGAGCTACCAACTAACCCTTGCCACAAGGTCGGCTCCATTGGAAAAAAACATGCAGATGAAATGCTATTTTGGACATCAGATGAGTTTAACAAGTTTATTTCAACATTTACTAATCCATTATATTTTACTACCTTTAATCTATTTTTTTATTCAGGAATAAGAATTGGCGAACTACTTGCATTAACACTTGATGATGTAGACTTTATTAATAGTACAATTGATATTAATAAATCGTTTCAATTGTTTGAATGTAAAATATTAATTACACCACCTAAGACACCTAAGAGTAAACGAATAGTTACAATACCAAGATTCATCACTGATATCATTTACAGTTATACGCAAATGCTATTTGATCTTAAACATGATACACGACTTTTTCCTACAGGAAAATCACAATTATATAATGTCATGAAAACCCATTCTCAAATGGCTGATGTTAAAAAAATTCGTATTCACGACCTTAGACATTCCCATGCATCGTTGTTAATTGAACATAATGTCAACCCAATGATTATTCAAGAGCATCTATGACATGAAAAAATTGAAACTACTCTTGGCACATATTCGCATTTATATCCCAACAAACAAGCTAAGATAGCTGATATGCTTAATGAACTAAATCCGAATTATACAATAACAATACAAAAATTTGCAAATCAAAATGATACTGTAAAATATAAAAATGCCCTTTTATTAAATACAAATTTAGAATATCAAGAAGTCATTGAGGATGTTGAAATAGTTCAAAGTATCGAATGATAAATAATTTAATATCACTGATTATCAGCACTTAATTGTAAGACAATAAAATAAAAGTGTATCAAAATAGTATCACTGGCTAATAAAACAAATAAAAAAGTCCCATTTTAAAGGACTCTCGTGCATTTTTGTTCTATTCCCACTCGACCTAAGGGTTATTATCTCAAGGTATTTTCAATCCAATTAATGCAATAGAGTATTCGTAATCATAGTTATTTACACACATTATTTCCCTTACTTTTATTTTTAATATCAATTTAATATCACATTCGCTCGTATATTTACTATCTATAATCTTGATCAAAAAATTTCTTATCTTTTATGTCTAATAAAGTATACCTATACAAATAATCATAAGCAGCTAAAAGCACCTTAGGTAAAGATTAAGGTAGTACTTAAAAAATATTAGCTGACTTTTAATTAATTTTAATCATTTGTATACACTAATTAACATGCTTGGTGAATATTGTACAATATAAGAATTTGCTAACACTAATTTTATCGATAAAATAAACATCAAAATAGTTTTTATTTATTAAACACAATTCAACTATAAAATTATTATATAATTTTTAGCGGATATTTTTACTACATGTTTATAATATTACATTCTTTCTTGTTTTTATCTTTATTGTTTTTATTTAGATTAAATAGTACAATAATATAGAGATTGTTGAGGTGTTTATAATGTGTACTGATAAACTATTAAATGATAAGATAAATGCGGGCAAACTATTTAAGGTTGGCGATTATATCCAAGAATATAATGATGTATTAGAAATTAGCTTACCATGTAAAACAATTTATCAATCTTCAGGTCTAGAGGTTCATGTTCGACAAAAGCATAATGATTACTTAAAATATTTAACTAATATTTCAGAAATCATTTCAAATCCAGACTATATTGGTAATAACCCTAAAGAAACAAATAGTATAGAATAAATTAAATGTTATGATGATAATATAAAAATAGCTATTAAGCTAGATCAAAAAAATAATTATCTTTATATCGCTTCATTATATGAAATAAAAGATGCGAAAGTTCAAAAACATTTAGATAGTGGACGGCTGAAAAATTTTAATAATAAAATTGACACTGTGAAATAATTAGTGTATAGTCATGTTGTAAATGCATATAATATTATGAATAGTTGACCTTCGGAAATGGCTCCCGATACACTCGTAAGAGTACCTGAAATGCAGGATACGCCGCCCTGCCAATTATTCAAGATATAAAAAGGGAAGTCTATTATGATTTCCCTTTTTGCATAAACTTTTAAATCAAGCTTAAAGGAAGTGTATATTTCAATTGTAGTTAACTATAATAAACAATCACTATTTATGATATTAAAGATAAACAAATCAATTGATTTGTTTTTTTCAATATAATAACTAAAATTGAAAGAACTATCATGAAAAAATAAAGAAATAAAACTGGCACTATGCTTACACCTAATATTATTCAACTATGTGATGATGATTTGGAAAATTCTAAATGCAAATCAATAAATGATTTCATTAAAGATGACATTGTGTTTTATGCAGGATATTTCCACAAAAATGATAATAGTCAATACAACTAACAAACCTTAGAAAGTCTTATTATTGGTACTGTGGTTTCTTCAATGGCCGAATAGCTAAACTACTATTTAAAATAAGCGTCGAACTAAATATGATGATGAATGTAATCTCGGAAACTTAAAAATGTCAGTATTAGTACAACTAATTAGGGGTGAGGATGGTTTTTTGGACAAATTATATCGTTATTAATAAAAAAAAGAATACCCCCTTAACTAAGGATTTCTATGCTTTTACTATTTTATTCCCACTCAACAGTCTTATTTTCCGTCTCGTTCAAATAGTCCATTTGACCCCCACTTTTTCCATTTAAACGCCCTTTTATCCATGTAATCCAAATAGTCCACGAGAAAAACGTATCAAAATAGTATCAGTCACAAAGTAATATCATATATTTTAATTTATTATTGCATCTTTTAATATAAAAAACATCATAAAACATTAATCGCTAATAATCCTTTTGTAATATGCAACATAATAATAGTTATTTCAACGCTTTATATTTCATCTTGACTAGTTATTTAATTTTCTAACTGACCATCTGACGCCCATTGGTAAATAACTAACCCATTTTTTTAATATGGTAATCATTTATCACTAGAAACAGTGTAATAATTTCAAAAAAAAATAAATATTTTACTGGATTGGGTGTCAGGTGGTCAGTTAGGTTTAATTTTGTAATCATGATATAATAAATGAAAATATGTTATTAGAAATAATATCATCCACAAAATTATTTAAATAAATCTAAAAGGAGCTAAAAAAATGACAAAACAAGAACTAATTGTATTTAAAGATGGAGAGCTAGAACTTGCAGTTAATGTATCACCAGAAAAAGAGACAGTTTGGTTAACAAGACAACAACTTGCTGAATTATTTGACCGTGACATAAAGACTATTGGAAAACATATAAATAACATATTCACTGAGAATGAACTCGATAAATTCTCAACTGTCGCAAAATTTGCGACAGTTCAAAAAGAACAAGATAGACATACAGGAAAAGTTCGAGATGTAGAAAGAAATATCCTACACTATAGTCTCGATGTTATTATATCTGTAGGGTATCGTGTTAAATCAAAAAGAGGTGTTGCATTCAGAAAATGGGCTAATTCCGTACTAAAAGAATACACTATTAAAGGGTATGCTATTAATCACAAAAAATTAAATATCCCCAACTACTCAGAAATAATCAATATATTAGATACTTATAGAAAGTTTGATGGAGATTTGAATCTTACAAGTAACGACCTACTTGGTTTTCTAGTTGCGTATGAAAAGGGGCTTAAAATTTTAGATGATTATGATCATCAAACAATTGAAATAGTCAATGGACAAAAAGACTCCATTAGGCTAAATTATGATGAATGTATTAATATCATTAGATTATCTTCTTTTAAAGATAAAGGTGATTACTTTGCAGTTGAACGTGATGATTCATTCAAGGCAAGTATATCAACAATTTATCAAACATTTGATGGAGTTGAACTTTATCCCTCTCTTGAACTTAAAGCATCTAATTTATTGTACTTTATCACCAAAAATCACTCATTCATAGACGGGAATAAAAGAATAGCAGCTATCATATTCTTGTACTTTCTTGAAAAAAACAACGCCTTATATTACAATCAAAGACTTAGAATATCCAATGAAACACTTGCAACACTAACTATACTAATTGCTTCTTCAAATCCAAAAGATCAAGATATCATCGTTAATCTAATTAACTTGTTAATTTCATAAGAATAGTAAAAATTATTATGAATCTGTCATTAATTAGACGAAAAATTCGTAGTAGAATAGGAAAATAAAAAATGAAAATAGAAGATTTGGAATACGATTTAAATGATATACCTGTAGATGAAGAAAATTTTAATCTAGATGATTGGCGTCTAAATAACCCTGTAGATTATTTTAAAATGATGTATATAATTAACACATCCCCATCTAAAGATGAAATATTTAAACTTACATATAAAATCTTACGCATGTATATCCCAGATACATTATTTAAGTATTATTCTCTAACCGAAGATTTAAACTTAAATAAACTTAAATTAGAATCTTTAAAGAATAATCAGATTTTTATGACAGAAGTAAAATATTTAAACGACCCATTTGATAACAAAGCATATTTTTATGACCATAACGAGTTAAAGCATTTCGAGAGATTAGCACCACATAATGGGCGATTAATTGATGATTTTTCACATTACTTTAAAGTATCTTCTCTTACATCAAATAATATGAATAACATGCCTATGTGGGCACATTATTCATATAATCATCAAGGATTTTGTGTTTCATATGATATGAAAGATAATGTTGATTTATTCAGTTGTACTTTTCCAGTTCAGTATACACGTGATAGAATTGATATTACAAGTTTTATGAAAAAGCAAACCTTAGATATAATTAACATAGTCGAAAAAAATATTGCGATTGGTGAAAAACAAATTATTATTGAAGATTTATCTATTGTTTACATGTCATTACTTTTCAGTAACATTAAACATTCTACATGGGAATACGAGAATGAATTCAGATGTAGTATTGGAGCAACTAAGTCATCTTACGTAAAAGCTAAACCAAAAGAAATATATATTGGTATGAATTGTACGGATGGCAATACAAAACTTCTAACTAATATAGCAAAAACACTAAACATTCCTATTTATAAGATGTCATTTAATGAATTAAATAACAAATTCGACTTAACCAGTAATAAAATTCATTATTAATTGATTAGTATATAAGAATTTTCAGTATTCATTATACGAGAATAGAGTAGTAAGAAAACCATGCTAATAACACGGTTTTCTTACTACATTCATATTATTTCCACTCGACCTAAGAGTTATTATCTCATGGTATTTTCAATCCAGTTGATGATATAAAGTATCCGAAATCAAGGTTATTTACACACATTATTTTTAATACTTTTATTTTTAATATCAATTTAATATCACATTCGCTCGTATATTTACTATCTATAATCTTGATCAATTAATTCCTTATCTCTTATGTCTAATAAAGTATAAGCTACCCAAATAGTATTTACTCTAAATAAATCTATTAATAATTATGATATAATGTATTTATAAACATAACTGAAAATAATTTTAAGGAGATTAAGCTTATGGAATGGTTACTATCAGCGAACAGTAATATATATGATCACGCAAGTGCTTTTGCTAATTAGGGATTCATTGATTGGAGACAAGGAAATCGAAGATATAATATAGGTGATATTGTATATATTTATTGTACCAGACCAATAAAAAAGATAATGTATAAAACGGTAGTTGAGAAAGTTAAACTAACTAAAGAAGAAATTGTTGACGATAGTCAGTTTTGGCACAAAAAAGAAGAATATCTTAATTCCTTAAACGGTCATTATATAAGAATTCGATTAATAGAACGAACTAACAGCGATGAACTGCGTTTAACAAAATTATTAGAAAATGGTTTAAACTCAGCACCACAAGGTTCCATTAAATTAACATAACACTTAAAAATTACATTGATAAGTATGTGGATGTTATTTATTTTGATAATATTTTCCCTGAATCACTTGAAACTCAATCGTGCTTCGAAGGAGCTAAAATTACTATTTCTGTTAATAAATATGAACGCAGTTCAATTGCGCGAAATCAATGCATAGATTTTCATGGATGCTATTGCCACGCTTGTAACTTAGATTTTAAAAAAGTATATGGAGAGTTAGGTAATAATTTTATACATGTTCACCATTTAAAACCTCTACACGAAATTAATAGAGAATACGTAGTAGATCCAATAATAGATTTAATTCCTGTTTGTCCTAATTGTCATGCAATGCTTCATAGAAAAATTAATGGATTAAGTTTGAATATTGATCAATTAAAAGATTTAGTTAATAAATAAAAATAATTTTATT
>CAMQTJ010000051.1 GCA_947037125.1 uncultured Holdemania sp. | reverse complement strand
GTGCAGAATGGAACTTTGTTTTATGGGGCTTTTTGAACTTTGCAATAATTTGTCTAGAAAAATTATTCAATATAGATCAAATCAAAGTACCCAATTATATTAGGCGTATAGTTACAATGTTTATCGTTAATTTGGGGTGGGTCTTATTTCGTGCTGCCAATCTAAATGAAGCATCATTATATTTAACTTCAATGTTTAGTTTTACAGGTGTGATGAATAATGGATATACATTTATGTTCATTAAGGAGTATTTGATAATATTCATTATCGCAATAATTCTATCTATGCCTGTAGTAAAAAGATTTAATTACTTTATATCAAAAAATGAGAAGTTCAGTAGCATTTTAAATATGCTATATCCTATATGGATACTTTCCTTGCTAGTTATTTGTATTAGTTTTTTAGTGGTAGGTAGTTATAACCCTTTTATTTATTTTAACTTTTAAAGGAGACAAAATGAAAAAATTGCTTGAAGCACGCGTTACAGCGACAATACTTAGTCTATTTGCACTAATTGTTTTTTCAGGAATTAATGCATATTACGCAAAGGATAGTATAATGTTGGAATTATCAAATATCTTTAATGATAATGATAAGTCATTAAAAGATAATATATTATCCTTCGAAAATATTATAGATGAAGAAATATTCATGAAAGAATTGTTTATAGAGTTATATGGAAGTATGCAGTATGTACTAGACAAAAATGAAATTTCGAATTTTTCAATAGTTAAAGACGATATGGGTAAATTACATTATAGTTATTTTGCGAATCAAAAAAATGATGTGAGTGAAATTGCGAAAATAGCTATAGACTTTGGGAATGATATTGAAAAATCAGGTGCAAATTTTGTTTATTTAATGCCTTTAGACAAAGAAATATTAGGGGCAACAACCTTTAGCTACGGTATTCCTTATCCCTTTAGAAATGAGGAAGCCGATGATTTTTTAAATGTATTAGAAAAGAATGAAGTTGATTTTTTAGATTTTCGTGAGAGTTTATTGAATAGTGGTATCGAAAGTAGTAATTTATTTTACGATACGGATCACCACTGGAAAACTGAAACAGCATTTTGGGCATTTACTCAACTAATTGAATATGTTAATAATAATTTTGATGAAGAAATTGATCAAGACGGATTTTATAGAGATATCAATAATTATAATCAAATTGTATATGAAAATTCATATTTAGGTTCATTAGGAAGAAATGTAGGAATTAGCTATGGTGGAATAGATGATTTTACTCTAATATATCCTAAATTCACTACAAATTATGATTTTTATGGACAAAACCAAATAATGGATTACAGTATGCACGGATCATTTAGAGACAGTTTGTTAAGTCTGGATGCTTTTACAAGTGAATATGATATGATGAACCCTAAGTTTGATAAGTATATGTCTTATTTGGGAGGAAATCTTGCTTTAGTACATATTGATAACAAACTTGTAAAAGATGGTCCAAAAGTTTTATTTATCAAAGATTCGCTTATGGTTCCTGTTGCTGCTTTTTTTACAACTGTGTGTTCAAAAGTAGATCTTATAGATCCAAGACACTATAAAGGTGATATACGAAAATATGCAATAGAAAATGATTATGATTATGTTTTTATGTCATTTTCACCACCAAATTTATCAAGTGATTTTTTTAATCCATTAAAATGATGAAGTAACTATTTGCATTATAAATGAAAGAACAGGTAATATATGAATAAAGATAATCAAAACTTTATATGTCGACAGGAATGGAAAGAAATAAATTGTATGAATAAAGAAATCAGCGATATTATAAAGTATAAAATAGATAAAGAAAAATATTTATATGATAAACTCTGCTTAATTAAAATTGATAATGCAGATTTATTATTAAGTTATATCGGAGCAGAAAATTATAATTCGCATTTTTCAAAGGAGTTAAAACAATTATTTGGATACTTAAATAATCATAAAATATCAGAAATTATAAAAGTATATAGGATTGATTGGAATACTGTAATCTTGGTAAATAAGCCGGAAACTAGTGAAGAAGAATTTATGGAAATAATTCATAGAATACATAAAGAATTCAGGTATAAAATTTCTAGCGAGTTAAAGTTACCTATCCTTGCAAGATTTGCTATCGTGTTAAATGAGATAAATATGTTGAATATTGCTATTAGTGAGTTAAAAGATATGAAGAATGCTCAAAAGCATCTAGTAATCACAAAAAATAGTGATTATCTACCTAGTAACACAATCAGTGAATTTAAAATGATTAACATTATTCATTGGGCAATTGAAAATGATGGAGTGATCCCTCATTATCAAGGAATTTATGACACGCATGAAAAATGTGTGGATAAATATGAGTCATTAATGAGAATTGTGGATGAAAATAATGTGGTGTATTATCCAAATGAATTTATGGATATTGCGAAAAAATATCGAATGTATTCTCAACTCAGTGAAATAATGATAAAAAAAGTACTTAAAGATGTTGAAAAATTCAATTTTGAAGTCACTATTAATATTTCAGCTTTTGATATAAATTCATCAGATTTTAAAAATGAACTATTTAAATTATTAAATAATAGAAAATCTAAATCACTTTTAGTTTTTGAAATATTAGAAGATGAATTATTTTTAGAAAATAGCATGTTACAAGAATTTATAAAAGAAATAGAAAAATTTGGTGTTAAAGTTGCTATAGATGATTTTGGTTCCGGATATTCAAATTGGTTAGATATTGCCAAAATATCACCACATTTTATCAAAATTAATGGTGAAATAATAAAAAAACTTAATGACTCATATCAAAATAAAATGGTTTTAGAATCGATTATATATTTAGCTGAAAAAATAGGTGCGTATACAGTTGCAGAACATGTAGAAAATATTGAAATCGTGAATAGTTTAAAGGAATATAAAATTGATTTGCTACAAGGTTTTTATTATTCTAAACCTGTACCAATAAAAAATATAGTGTTTGATAAAACAACTTAAATTAGACAGTTAAATATTTAATGAAATATGAATAAGTAAGATTTATTTAAAGTAATTGTAAAAATACAAAAGGAGAAAATTATGTTTAAATTATTTAGTGAACAAGAAGAAAATAAATTTACATGGGAATCAATTGGTGATTTAGTAGAAGGAAGAAGAAATTTGGGTAAAGATATGCCAGTATTTGTCTATCGACTTTTTCAATTTACCATAAAAGATGAACTTAGCAAGCGTTTTGGAAATGATGTTACAGTTGATATTTTTAGAATGGCAGGAGAACTTGCAGGGAAAGAATTTGCATTTCAATTATTGGATTTAGATTTAGAATTTAATCAATTTATTTCACATCTTCAAAGTGTTTTAGAAGAAAGTAAAATTGGTATTTTAAGAATTGAAAAATTTGATCATGAAACAGGTGAAGCAATTTTAACTGTAGGTGAAGATTTGGATTGTTCAGGATTACCAATTACTGGGGAAACAGTTTGTAACTATGATGAGGGTTTTTTAGCAGGTATTCTAAAAGTATATACGAAGAAAAATTATGTTGTAACAGAAATAGATTGTTGGGCTACAGGATCAAGAGTTTGTCGATTTGTCGCAAAGGTAAATACGACAGAAAAAGAAAATAATGAATAATAATGAATTAGACGAATTACTACGACAAATTAGTAATATTATTATGAACAAACCAATTGTTGAGAAAATTGAAACTGATTGTGATAAATTTAATAATATTCAAGAAGCAATTATGTATCTTTCAAATAATTTATTGGAAACAAATGAATTTTTAAAACAATTATCTATGGGTAATTTAGACACAAAAGTACCAGGAAGACATAATTTTATGTCTTCTAGTTTAAAAGGCTTGCATGCTGATTTAAACCATCTTACTTGGCAAGCTAATCAAGTTGCAAGTGGTGATTATAGCCAAAAAGTAAGGTTTTTAGGCGATCTTTCAGTATCTTTTAATCAAATGATTATCCAGTTATCGGAAAGAGAAACAAGACTTAAAGAACAATCTAATATGTTGAATGAAGTAAATACATTTATGATGTCTATAATGGATGGATTAAATGATTGGATTATTGTAACAAATAGGGATGATGGTGAAATTATTTATGCAAATAAGGCGGCTAATAAACTTTTCTTTTCCGATATAACTAAAAAAAATAAGCATATTGATATTAGTGAATTAATGGTTCGCTTAAAAGAAGACTTATCAAACAATGGTAGGGAAAATTTATTTGATGATAACTATTTAATCGGTAATAAAGTATTTAAGGTTAGAACATTTTCAATCCGTTGGGATGAAAGCTTAGCTTATGTTCACTATATTGTAGATGTAACTTGTGAAACAATCAATTTGGAAAAAATGGAAAAATTAGCGTACAAAGATGAACTGACTAACTTGTACAATAGACGATATTGCCTAAATAAAATAGATGGTCTGTTAGAAAATAATGATGCTCTAACTTTTTGTATGATTGATATTGATGGACTTAAATTTGCGAATGACAACTATGGTCATGCAGCAGGTGATCAATATTTAAAAATGGTGGCCCAAGAAATGACAAAAAATACCAGGGATACAGATATTGTTTGTAGATTTGGTGGAGATGAATTTGCAATAGTATTTACGTCTTGTAGTGAAGAAATAGTAGTGGAAAAAATGGAAAATCTTAATAAACTATTAAAAGAAAAAGAGTCGAATTATTTGATGTCTGTAAGTTATGGTATTGTTTATGTTCAAAGCGAGTCAGATTTAACTTCTAAAAGTATATTAGAACAAGCAGATGAAAAAATGTACGTACAAAAAAAAGTAAAGAAATCAATTAGAATGATTGTTTAAATGTAACATTAATGTAACTTATTACATTAAATGCAATGTTTATTCATAAAATAATCAAAAAAGCTTGTAATTAAAAATAGGTGTGTTAGAATCATTATATGATTAGAGGAAATTATATGATTAAATTAGATAAAAAAGGCTTTTATTACTTTTATTATAGATAGCAAGGTTATTAGATAATAGCCTATTTTGTAATGTAAGCCATTATCTATTGTGAAAGTTAATATACGACACTTAGTTAATGACTAGGTGTTTTTTTTATTATAATTTTAAAATAATTTCAATATTTATCGTAATATTTTAATCAATATAAAGGGGGAGTTAAATGGAAAGCGAATATTATTTTAACTCAATAATTTTTAAATTAATTAAATGAGATGATTTATACAATAAAATGATTCAAATATTATACAAAGTAATTAAGAAAAAATGAAAGCAGGAATAATATATGATAATTACATTTAAATATGATACACCAAAACAAGAGATTGAAAATTTATCAAAGGAACTAGTGAATCAAGGATTTGGTATTAATTATTTACCAGGCGAAAAATTAAATATTATGGGGATTGTTGGCGATACATCAAAAGTTGATATTAAAAGAATTAAAGCAATTGATTGGGTAAAAGATGTTACAAGAATCCAGGCGCCTTATAAATTAGCGAATCGTATGTTTCATCAAGAAGATACAATTGTAGACGTTAGTGGAATAAAAATTGGAGGAAATAAGATAGTTGTAATAGCAGGACCGTGTTCAGTAGAAGGACAAGAAATATTAGATGAAATAGCAGTTGACGTAGCTAAAAGCGGAGCTGTAATGTTAAGAGGTGGTGCTTATAAGCCTCGTAGTTCACCATATGCATTTCAAGGAATGCAAACAAAGGGAATTGAATGTCTAACTAATTCGAGCATCAAAACAGGATTGCCAATTGTAAGTGAACTTATGAGTATTGATAAGATTGATGAATTTGTGAAATATGTTGATGTAATACAAATTGGTGCACGTAATATGCAAAACTTTGATTTATTAAAAGTAGTTGGTAAAACTAAAAAACCAATTCTTTTAAAAAGAGGTCTTGCAAACACTATTGAAGAGTGGATTATGTCTGCTGAATATATTATGGCAGAAGGAAATCCTAATGTAATCTTATGTGAACGAGGAATAAGAACATTTGAAAAATATACAAGAAATACTTTAGACTTAACAGTTATACCAATCATTAAAGAACGTACACATTTACCAATTATTATCGATCCATCACATGCAACAGGTGATTATAAATATGTTGAAGCAGTTTCCTTGGCGGCAATTGCAGCAGGAGCTGATGGTCTAATGATTGAAGTACATAATAATCCTGAATGTGCATTTAGTGATGGCGATCAATCATTAAAACCAGAAAGATTTGATACATTGATGACTAAAGCAAGAGCAATAGCTAATGTTGTTGGTAGAGAAATATAATAAAATTTTATACTGTATAATAATATTCAGTTAGTAAGCTAAGATAATATAGAAAGGTAGTAATTTATGAAAATAAGTGTTGTAGGATTAGGTTTAATTGGTGGTAGTATTGCGTCATGTTTAAAGCAAAGTGGTCATAAAATTAGTGGATACGATATAGATGAAAAGACGATTTCTTATGCAATAAAAAATGAAATTATTAATTTTGGAAGTACAAAACTAATTAATATTGAAGATAGTGAAGTAGTTATATTAGCATTATACCCAACAGTTTTGATAAAATGGTTAAAAAATAACCAAGAAAAGTTAAGTGCTAATACTATAATTATTGATGCTTGTGGTATTAAAGGGGTTATTATTTCTGAAATTAAAAAGTTTCTTAGAAGTGACTTAGAATTTGTCGGTTGTCATCCGATGGCAGGTAAAGAAGCTAGTGGAATTATGCACAGTAGTCCTACACTTTATAAAGACGCTAACTTTATAATTACCCCAGTTGATAATAGTGATTATGCAATTAATGTTGCGCACCAAATTGCGAAAAATTTAAAAGTCAAAAATATAAGTGAAATAACACCTTTAGAACATGATGAATTTATCGGGTTTTTATCTCAGCTTACACATGTTATTGCCATAGCATTAATGAATGCGAATGATAATAAAGACTTATCGTTATATACGGGAGATTCATTTAGAGATTTAACGAGAATTGCTAAACTTAATGAAGATTTATGGACGGAACTTTTCACAATGAATAAAGAAATATTAATTAATGAAATTGAACTTTTCGAAAAATCATTAGATGAATTTAAAAATGCATTGAAAAATGATGACATAGAGTTGATGAAAACATTGATGATTAAATCAACACTTAGAAGAAAAGAATTCGATAAGAAATAATATAATAACTTTAATAAGTAATATTACTGTATAATGAGTATTAAAGTTTTAAATAGATTAGGAGGAGTTGCAATGCATTTGTTTATTTCAAAATATATAGGAAGCAAAGATTTTTATCGTAAAACCTTAGTTGTTGCCTTACCATTAGCACTACAACTTTTACTAGCAAGTTGTATGAGTATTGTAGATATGATGATGGTTGCTTCAATAGATATGGTTAGTGCTGTTGGAAACGCGAGTCAAATGCTAATATTAAATGATGGTATTAGTTGGGGGATTGTTAGTGGAATTGCAATGTTTGCTGCTCAATTTAATGGTGGTAAACAAGCAAATAATTTAAAGAAAACTTTTGGTCTTGGGATAATGATGGGTTTGATAGCTAGTAGTTTTTGGGTTATTATCGCATGGCTATTTGGGTCAGATATTTTATATTTTTATTTGCCTGATCAAGAAGTATTGGTGCATAGTGTTAGTTATTTAAATATCGCAATTTTATCAACCTTACCATTTGCAATAAATAATTCATTTACAGCATTATTTAGAAGTATGCATCAAACAAAAATTACACTTTATATTAGTATTGTAGGTGCAATTAGTAATGTATTATTAAATTCTTTATTTATTTTTGGCTTAAATATGGGTGTGGCAGGCGCTGCATTAGGTACTTTACTGAGTCAAATGTTAGTATTATTAATTTATGTTATTTACAGCGTTAAAAGCAAACAAATTTTTATTGGTACAATGAGTGAAATGTTTAAACTTGATAATAAATTTGTTAAACCAATAATTAAAAAAATGACACCACTAATGATAAACGAAACATTTTTTGGATTCGGGATGACATTATTTGTAAAGGCCTTTGGTGCATTAGGTACTGATGGAATGGATGCATATTATATAGCAAATCAAATATTTAATTTATTCTTATTTGTTGTTCATGGATATGGTGGTGCGGTTAGTATATTGATTGGAACAAGGCTTGGTCAAGGAAGATTAGAATTAGCACGTGAGGAAAGTAATTACCAATTATTTTTAGGCGCATGTTTAGCGTGTTTAATGATTGTTATTATGGTTGTGCTTGCAAAACCTTTGCTAGGTTTATTCTTTATCACTGACATTGCTGTTTATAATCTTGCACTAGGATGTTTATATGTTTTAGGAATTAAAGTATTATTTAGAATGTTTAACTATATAATGTTTTCTACATTAAATGCTGGTGGAGATTCTAAAATATTAAATATCTTAGATTCAGGATTGATGTACACTGTCGGATTACCATTGGCTTTTATTTCTGTTCATTGGTTTAAAATGGAGAGTATTGTTTTTGTTTTATTGATAGTTCAAATTGAGCAACTTGTTCGAGTTGTCTTTACATATCGACGTTATAAATCATATAAATGGGTACAAGATTTAACTAAATTGGTGCAATAATTTTATTGAATTTATAATCTAAAATTATGTACGTATAAAAGGGGATTAAATGAAAAATATTATCAGATATTCACTAATTATTTTGATTGCTATTATTGTAATATTAATACTTGATTACAATTGTCCTTTTTATAACATCTTAGGTATACCTTGTGCAGGATGTGGTATAACTAGGTCATTTATTGCATTATTGCATTTAGATTTTCAGGCAGTAAAGTTACATAATGCAGCTATTTATTTATATATATTTATAGCAATCATTTTTGTTATGAAAACTAAATACTATAAGCAAATAATAGGTGTGGCTATTTTATTTATAGTAATCTATTATTTAATTAGGCTATATAGGTATTATCCAAATACCTATCCAATGCTTATGAAAGATGATACTATTATATATCGAATTTTAAACTATTTTAATTTGATATAATATAATAGTAAAGTATAAGCTGTAAAATATGATATAATATACATATAAAGGGAGTATTAATATGATAATTAAAAGAAGTTTTTTAGGTTTTATAGGTTTATCAATTATAACATGCGGAATATATCCGCTATATTGGATTTATGTAACATCAAATGATGTTAATGAAATGTGTGGATCTGAAATAGTGAATCCTTTGATAGCTGTGCTATTACATTTTTTAACTTGTGGTCTGTATACTTATTACTGGATGTATGTTGTAGGTAATGAAGTTCATGATCTTGGGAATTATTTAGGTGCTAATATAAAAGATAATGGAACAACTTATTTATTATTTATGTTATTAGGAGTTGTAAGTTGTGGTATATTTAATTTGATTGCTTACTACTTATTCTTTAAAAATTTAGGTATTTGTACAGATTATTATAATCATAAAATGATGAGCGGTAATAATTAGTCACTTTTGTGACTTTTTTTATTGAATTAAATAAAGGTAATATTTATAAAGTCAAAATTAAAATGAATCTTTTGTGAAATATATAAAAAACAATTTTTTTAGTGTGAATAAGCTGTAATATGTGATAAAATAGGGGTATAGATGGGAAGTGATTATATGAAACTTGTATTAGCAATAGTTTCTAACGATGATAGTTCTAGCGTTTCATCTTCATTGACAAAAGCAAATTATAGCGTAACACGTTTAGCTACTACTGGCGGATTTTTAAGAGCTGGTAACACGACTATTATTGTAGGTTGTGATGATGATAGAGTTGATAACTGTGTAGAAATTATCGGAAACGAAAGTAAAAGAAGAACAGAAATTGTACCTTCTACTGCATCTTATGACATTGGAAGATATGCTTCATTTCCAGTTGAAGTGCAAATAGGTGGGGCAACTGTTTTTGTAATTGACGTAGCACAATTCCACAAAATGTAATATTTGATAAAAGCTAAGAATTTAATTCTTAGTTTTTTATTTGTAATTTATATTAATGTAAGTGTACTTGACATTAGTGATTTTAATGGTAAAATTTGATTGTAATGTAATCTTAGATCAGAGGTAATAAAAAAAAGTTTATAAACAATTAAAAAATCTAAGTACATCATATAATAAAATTAGTATAAAATTTTGAAGATTTAATAAATTTTAAACATTTAGAAAATAATCATTCATTTTATCGTTTTAAAGATATTTCGTTAATTAATAAGTGTATTATAGATATTTATTTTAAGGGAGATAAATCATGGAGATAAAAATCAAAAATTGTCTATTAGCAATATTAATAATTATAATTATATTAGGTATTATTCAGTTAAATATAGAAAATAATACTCCGCAACAAGCAATATTTATGGTGGCTTTAATATTTATTATATTTTTAATTATGTATACAATAACAATAGTTTTTCCTAACAATTTTGAAAATACTCTTGATAATAATAATTCAAAGAAAAGTAATATACTAAAAGTTAAAATAAGAGCCATTTCAATTATTCAAAAAATGGTTTCTAGAAATAGTGGTAATGGGCCAAATGCTGGACCAATGTAGAATAAGTATTGTTTAATTTAATAATATAACAAGATAAATATAAGAAAAGTTAATGTAATATTTTATAAATATTCATTGGAGGGCTAATTATGCAATTAATCATTGAATGCTTAAAAAAGAGTTTTGAAGATAAAATAGTTCTTAAAGATATTAGTTTTACATTTGAAAAAGGTAAAATTTATGGCTTACTTGGTAGAAATGGGGCTGGAAAAACTACATTTTTCAATTGTTTAAATGAAGATATTAAAATTGATAGTGGGAGTTTTACGATTGTAGAAAATGATGTATCAAGAAAATTAAAAAATGAAGATATCGGTTATGTTTTATCAACGCCTGTAGTACCGGAATTTTTAACAGCAAAAGAATTTCTAACTTTTTTTATTGATATCAACAAGGATAAAATTAATATGAATAAAAATATTGATGAATATTTTGAAATGATGAGAATAGATGAAAAAGATCAAAATAAACTATTAAAAGATTATTCGCATGGAATGAAAAATAAAATGCAAATGTTGATCAATTTTATTGCGAATCCTAGTATTTTACTAATGGATGAACCTTTAACATCTTTTGATGTTGTAGTTGCAGATGAAATGAAAAAACTATTAAAAGAATTAAGAACAGATCATATTATTATCTTTTCAACTCATATTATGGAGCTTGCGATTGATCTGTGTGATGAAATTGTTATTTTAAATGATGGAGTTATAAGTGAAATAGATAAAGCTGATTTAAGTAATGATGAATTTAAAATTAAAATTATTAATCAACTTAAAGGTGTTGATAATGTTTAAGGTTTTTAAAGAATCATTTAAATTACAAAATACTTATAAAACAAATTCTAAAATCTATCAATTAAAACAAATATTTCTTATTAAAAAAATGCTACCTTCAACTTTATATGCGAATAAAACACTTAAAAAGATAATGGGTATTATTAGTATTATTACTGAAATATGTTCAATATTTTTTGGGAAAATATTTTATTTATTATTGCTTATTTATTTACCATCTGCGTATTTAAGTGGAAATACATCTACAAATTTTTTAAATATCTTTTTCTTTCTAACAATATCTGGTGCATTATGTAATACTAATATATTCAATCCTACAAAAGATAGATATTATGCTATTTTTTTATTAAGAATGGATGCGAATAAATATACTTTAGTTAATTATTATTGTTATCAATTTAAGCTATTTTTAGGCTTCACAAGCATCTCATTTATATTTTGTAGACTAATGGATATTAATGTCGCTATAAGCCTTATAATGGCGTTGTTTGTGATATCTTGTAAGAACATTGTTATTTGTTATGATCTATTAAAATATACTAAAACAGGAAATGTTACAAATGAAAATGCACCACATAAATTAAGATGGGTTGCTATAATAATTCCTTTAGTTTTGGCTTATGGGTTACCTATTATTAATTTTTCGATTAGTTATAATTTATTTATTGTAATAAGTTTAATTACAATACTTTTAGGAATAGTTCCATTTATTTATATTATAAAATTTAAACAATATCGTAGTGTTTATAAGTTATTACTTAATCCAAATGATATGAGTAAAACTACACAAGATCTTGTAAGTGATATTAATAAAACAACAAGTTTAAAAGCCATTAATAATTCAGTAAATATTACTTCAAATAAAGTTGGTTATGAATATTTTAATGATATCTTTATTAAAAGACATTCTAACTTATTAATGAAACAAGTTAATAGAGCATGTATATTTTTTATAGTGGTCATTGGAATTATTATCGCAATAACAATCTTTTTTCCGTTATTAAATCCTGACATAAATAGTGCAATACATAGTAACAGTCCAATATTTATTATAATAATTTACTATGCAAATCGCAGTCGCTATATTATTAGTGCAATGTTTATGAATTGTGATCATAGTATGTTGTCATATCGTTTTTATAGGAATCCTGATGTTATTTTTAAATTATTTATAGTAAGGTTTAAATCAATAGTTAAGATTGAATTGAAGTCAACTTTAATACTTGCACTTGGGATTGTTTTACTCCTATTTCTAAGTGGTAGTACAATAAACTTGGTGAATTACTTATTGTTATTTGTAACTTTATTAACTATATCAATAATGTTTACGTTGCATAGTTTAGTATTATATTATTTATTTCAACCATATAATAAAAACCTACAAATGAAAAGTTATATATTTATTATTTTAGATATAGTTACCTTTTTTATTCTATATCAGATTGCTTTTGAATCGGCAAGTATATTATATTTTAGTACTTGTGTTTTATCTTTTAGTCTTGTTTATAGTGTGGTTGCAATATGTTTAGTTAAAAAATTGGCACCAAAAACATTTAAAATCCGTAATTAAATATTAAATCAGAGTATGATATGGTTTAAACTGTATTATACTTTTTTTATGCACTGATAAAATCATAATTAAATATGCTTTACAAAATATAATATTAGCTATATAATAAAATAGTTCGAAAACGAACTATTCATAAATGAACGATATTAATAGGAGGTAAAATGGAAAAGGAAAATTATGTAGAATACTTAAGTGCATTGCCAAGATTTAGAAAAGCTATGCTTGAAGATTTTAGTTTTGAACATCATGATATTGATATTAATAAGTCAGAAGAAATGGCTCTGATGTATTTGCACAGAAATAACAGTTGTATAATGAGTGAAGTTAGTAGAATGATTTGTGTAGAAAAAAGTACCTTTACAGCGATTGCAGATAGTTTGATTGAAAAAGGATTGGTTGAAAGATCGACTTTGAAAAATGATCGAAGAAAATCAATATTGATATTAACTTTAGAAGGTAAAATAGTTACTACAGAAATAATCAAAGCTATGAATGAACATATTTGTTATAAATATAGAAATTTAAATCAAGATGAAATTAATGAAATTATTAGTAGCTTAAAAACACTATATAAATATACTAATAGAATTATTAATGACAAGTAAGATAATTTTTAATTAAGTTATCTTGTATACAAGTTGTTGACGTATAAAAAGTACCATGTTATTCTAATAATAGGAGGAATTAAACAAGTCAATTTTGTTTAATTATAAAACTATTAGTTCGAATTTAGATATTTGAGTTATCTCATAATTATTGTAATAAGTATTCAAAGTAATAAAATAAATTAGAATGTGAAAGGGTGAATATATGTTTAAAATGTTGAAGTATTTAAAACCTTATAGTTTATCAGTAATGATGATTGTAATATTGGTTTTTGCACAAGTTCAAGGTGAATTAGCACTTCCTGAATATATGGCTAACATCGTTAGTGATGGTATAGTAAATGGTGGTATTACTGATAGTGCCATGGTTGCTATTAGTGAAGAGAAGTTTGATATAGTTATTCAATTTGTAGAAGAAGAGGATAAAGACTTAATTAATAGTTCTTATGATCTTGTACTTAAAGGTGAAACAATTAATGTTAATAACCAACAAATTGTTATTGATGAAAATGTTTATGTTTTAAATAATGATGATACACAAAAAGTTTCAGATGCAATTGTAAAGGCCTTAATAATGGCTGACACAATTACAAATGATGATGTATTAGAAATGATGGGTGTTGATCCAAGCGTTGATGTTTTAATGATGTTGGAAATGGATCCTACATTAAGTACACAATTATTAGATAAATTTAATCAAGAAGCTGGTGCCTTATCTGGTGAAAATTTAAATAGTGCAAGTTTTAAAATGATTAAAGCTGAATATCAAAATATTGGTATTAATACTGATAAAATTCAAACGAATTATATATTTTTAGAAGGTTTTTATATGTTGCTTATTGCCTTATTTGCAGGAATAGCAGCGATTGGTGTTGCGTTTTTATCAAGTCGTGTTGCTGCGAAAGTAGCGCGTAATTTAAGGTTAGAAGTTTTTAGTAAAGTAGAATCTTTTTCAAACGCTGAATTTTCTCGTTTTTCTACTGCTTCACTAATTACAAGAACTACTAATGATGTTCAACAGGTTCAACAAGTTTTAACAATGATGATGCGAATTATGTTGTATGCTCCGTTAATGGGTGTAGGTGCAATATTTAAAGTTATTGAATATCCTTCAATGTTATGGATATTAGGGCTAGTCTTATCAATTATTTTAGTATTATTAATTACTACGTTTGCGATTACATTACCTAAATTTAAAATTATTCAAAAATTGATCGATAAATTAAACTTAGTTATGCGTGAATTTTTAGATGGTATGCTTGTAATTCGTGCATTTAATACACAAAAGAATCAAGAAGATAATTTTGAAAAAGCTAATAATGACATAACTAAAGTTAATTTATTTGTTAATAGAGTAATGTCATGTGTTATGCCGATTATGTTCTTTTTAATGAGTAGTGTAAGTATTTTAATCATATGGGAAGCATCTAAACAAATCGATATTGGAGCTATGCAAATAGGTGATATGATGGCCTTTTTACAATATGCTATGAGTATCTTAATGAGCTTTATTATGGTTAGTATGATTTCTATTATGATACCAAGATCATCAGTTTCTGCACAACGTATTTTAGAAGTTATTAATTGCGAAGTGTCTATTAAAGACGAAAATAACTTACAAGCGTTTAATGAAAAAGTAACTAGTATCACTTTTAAAGATGTTTTCTTTAAGTACCCAAAAGCTGAAGAATATGTTTTAAGCAACTTAAACATCGAAGTTAAAAGTGGTGACACTATTGCTTTTATCGGAAGTACAGGTTCTGGAAAGAGTACATTAGTTAATTTAATTCCAAGATTTTATGATATATCAAGTGGTGAAATATATTTAAACAAAACAAAGATTTCTGATATTCCATTGCACACATTACGTGAAAAAATTGGATATGTTCCACAAAAAGCAGTTTTATTTTCAGGTGATATTGAATCAAATTTAAAATATGCTGATCAAAATGCAAGTGAAAAAATGATTGCAGATGCACTAAGAGTGTCTCAATCAAATGAATTTATTTCAAAAATGGGAGATGGTCTTAATAGTAGTATTTCTCAAGGCGGAACAAATGTTTCTGGTGGGCAAAAACAAAGACTTTCAATTGCTAGGGCGATTGTAAAAGATCCAGAAATTTATATCTTTGATGATTCATTTTCAGCTCTTGATTATAAGACAGATTCATTAGTTAGAAATGAATTAAGCAATTTTGTAAAAGATAAAAAATCGATATTATTAATCGTTGCGCAAAGAGTTTCATCTATTATGCACTCTGATAATATTGTTGTATTAGATAATGGAATTATTGTGGGTCAAGGGACACATGATGAATTGATGAAAACTTGTGAAGTATATAATGAAATAGCCTCTTCACAGCTTAGTCAAAAGGAGTTAAATAATGAGTAAACAACAAAATAAACCAATGGCTCGTGGACCAATGGGTGGACATGGTATGGGAAGTGTTGAAAAAGCTAAAAATTTTAAGGGTACAATGATTAAATTTGGATCATATCTAAAACCTTTTAGATTTAAAATAGCCTTTGTAATATTTTGTGCAATATGTAGTACAATATTTACAATTGTAGGACCTAAAATATTAGGTAATGCTACAACTATTCTTGCAGATGGTTTAATGCTTAAGTTTAGTAATGAGGGTGGTATTGATTTTGATGCTATTGGTCAAATCC
>CAMQTJ010000050.1 GCA_947037125.1 uncultured Holdemania sp. | reverse complement strand
TAGGACCAAAATCAATTGAGGGACAAAGACCAGTATTGATAGCAAATTCAGCATCAGCTGTTGACGATTGAAAAGTTGGAGCATGGTAATTTTCAAAATAAATGCCCTGTGTCGCCATTTTATGTAATGTAGGACTCACAAGTTCATCAATTCCCCATGGATTTAAGCTTTCTACTAAAACTAAAACTACATTTTTACCATCATAAATTCCGCTTTTATCATTTATTTGCTTTTCTCTTTGGGTTTCAGTAAAATACATATCAATATTTTGTAATGATAATTGATTTTTTATATTTAAAGCATTCTTAATGATGTTTACTAAATCACGATAACTGTAGCTAACAATTCCAAATGTATTTACAGCTCTTTCTTTATTGAATAAATTACTATAAAGATAAGTGTCACTTGAATATAAATCGTCATTATCAACATTGTAATTAAATGTAAGTTTTGTAGTATTAAATAATAATATAAAACATAATAGACTAATAGCAAATGTTTTTTTCGATTTTTTGTTATTATTCAATGTTTTCTTTAATATAAAATAACTAAATATTGGAATTATTATGAATACTAACATATTTATGTTGATAGCATTTGTCATTTCACCTTTAACGATGAATAGTTCTCTTAAATTCGCAATTGATGTGAAAGAATAAAAATCTGAGAAATAATTAAAGTACATAACTTGAGTTAGTGCTAGGGTTGATATAATTGAAATTATAATTGTTGAATAAATTACAATAGTTTTTTTTGAACTGAATAAAAAATTAAAACTATTAAAGAATATAGCGAAACTTAATGTAAATAATATTGATTGAATTGTAATTTTATTACTAGAAATGAAGAAAGTGAAAAATAATTCAATAGTTAATAAAGCAATTGGTAGTAAACAATATAAAGTTAATTGTTTTTTATTTAAATATGTATTCATAAAACACCTCGATAAGCATTATAACATAAGAATAAATAAATCAATATAAAATTTTATTAAAATATTGTGTTTTGATTGAAATTAGAAATATTTATGAATTTTATAAAGTATTAACTTAATAGCATTAACTAAATTTTTTTGATTAATTAATTTATTTTTAGGAATATCATACTTTATAATTATATATAATTGAGGTAATTATGAAATGTCATAGATGTAATAATGAAGATGAATCGCTGTTTGCCATGAGTTCAAAAGGAATGTATTGCAGAGCTTGTGTCGGCTTTAAAAGAATTATTGTCCAAGAAGATATAATAGTAGAAAAACAAGTGCCACCAGTTTGTGATAGTGATTATCTATTAGAATATTCATTAACGAAATATCAAAAAGAAATATCAAAACAAATTTGCGATAATATTTTTGATACCGATATATTATTGCATGGTGTAACTGGAAGTGGTAAAACAGAAATGATATTGGAATTAATAGAAAAATGTCTAAAAGAAAAGATAAGTATATTAATTGTAATATCACGAAGGCAAGTTGTATTAGAAATAAGCGAACGATTGAGTCATATCTTTAAGAATTGTAAGGTGACACCAATTTGTCAAGGTTATACAAGTGATCTTGATGGCGATATTATCGTTGCAACATCACATCAGTGCTATCGATTTATTGATAAAATATTTGAAATTGTAATAGTAGATGAAGTAGATGCATTTCCGCTTAAAGGAGATTTAGTTTTAAATAATATAGTACAAAATTGTTGTAGTAAACATTTATTGTATTTAACCGCTACACCTGATGAATATTTTCTTAATAAAATTAAAAATAATGAAATTATGTTATTAAAAATTGTAATAAGACCACATTATCATAATTTAGTAGTTCCACAAGTTGTTTTAAATTTAAAATTTGTTTTATATTATTTTTTATATTGTTTTATTAAACAAAGAATTAAGACTGATCATTTAATCTTAATATTTGTACCTACAATTAAAATGTGCAAAAAATTAAATTATTTATTTAAATATTTTAAATGTGATTATCTTACATCTAAAACTAAAAATAAGGAAGAGATAATTGATAAATTTAAAAATAAGCAAATCAATGTATTGTTTGCAACAACGATTTTAGAAAGAGGTGTGACATTTACAAAAGTTGATGTTTGTGTTTTTATGGCTAATCATATGGTCTTTGATGAATCAAGTCTTATTCAAATTGCTGGAAGGGTTGGTAGAAAAATTAAAGCGCCAACAGGAGATTGTTTGTTTTTGTGTGATGGTGTAAGTGATCAAGTTAATAAATGTGTAAAAAGTATAATAGGAGCAAATGATGAAAAAATGTCTTTGGTGTCAAAAAATAATTGAACAAGAATATATTATAGATAAAATATTCTATAACAATGATAAATTATGTGCTAAATGTCGTAGTAATTTTAAGGTATTAAATAAAAACTATCAAGTAAATGGAATAAAAGTTTATTCTTTATACGAATACAATGATTTTATGTCTAGTGTCATCATACAATATAAAGAATGCTTAGATGAAGTATTATGTGATGTATTTATAGAAGATAAGATTGAATATTTAAAATTAAAATATCGTAATTGTGTATTTATAATGGCACCATCAAGTGTAGAAAAACTAGAACAAAGAGGCTTTAATCATGTATTAAAAATATTTAAAAAACTAAATATAGAAATGATTGACGCCTTTGATAAAATTGATAATACAAAACAAATGTTATTGCACAAAGATGAAAGAGTGTTGATAAAAGATAAGATAAAAATTAAAGAAAATCTTAATTTAAAAGGTAAAAAATTAATTTTAGTCGATGATATTTGTACAACTGGGAGTACTTTAAGTGCAATGTATTTACAACTTAAAAATTATAATTGTTGTGGAGCATTTGTTATTGGTATAAATCAAAAAATAGTAAAAGAACACAACATTATTTCATATATAAAGAAGGTTATGAAAATGTAATAATTTACATTTTATAATTAATCTAGCATAATTTCTATAAATGGCTTAAAATGGCATAAAATAAGCCTTATTTATAAAATAGTGATTAATAAATGTAGAATTAAAAAAGTAAAAGTAATATAATGTAATTAGCAAAAGCTAAGAAAGGATTTAAGCATATGAAAGGGACAGTAAAAAGATTTAATAAAGAAAAAGGATTTGGATTTATTACAAATGAACAGGGAAATGATGTATTCTTCCATTATTCACAATTAGTAATGGATGGTTTTAAAGATATTCAAGATGGAGTAGTAGTTGAGTATGAAGCAGTTGAAACAGATAGAGGTTTACAAGCACATAATATTATCAAACAAGACTGATAAAGGCGAATTCGCCTTTATCTCTTATTTTAAGAAGGCAGAGGTGGATTATGAAGAGTTTATGGAGTAAAAATTTCACACTTATTACCATTGGAACTATAATATCCATGTTGGGTAATTCCGTTATGGGATTTGCTTTTGGTTTAATGGTTTTTGATTTAACTGATTCAACTTTTTTATATTCTTTAGTAACAATTGCATGGCAATTACCAAATTTTATACTGCCTTTATTTGTAGGAGCTTACCTAGATCGCTTTTCACGTAAAAAAGTTATCTATACACTTGATGCAATAAGTGGCGTATTATTTTTTGTTTTAGCAATTTGTTTTGTGATGGGTTATTTTAATTTTTATATGTTGCTTATTGCAAGTATTGTTATAGGGTCAATAGGTTGTTTTTATAATATTGCTTATGAAAGTTTTTATCCGACACTTATTAGTGAAGGTAATTATTCAAAGGCGTATTCAATTAGTAGTTTAATTTGGCCATTATCTACAACATTAATGGTTCCAATAGCGGCATTTACATATAATAATTATGGTGTATTACCAATTTTAATTTTTAATGGGATTAGTTTTTTTATTGCTTCATTTATCGAAACACAAATTAAAGTTGATGAAACACATATTTTAGAAAATAATAGTATACAAAGTATTTCTAAGTTTAAACAATTTAAAAGTGATATGAAAGATGGTTTAAATTATTTGAAATTAGAAAAAGGTTTACAAACAATAGTAATATATTTTACTTTTACAATGTTAGTATCATCTATAATTCAAAATTTACAAGTTCCATTTTTCTCAAGTACTGAAGGATATAATACAAATCAATTATCAATAGCAATGTCAATTGGAGCCGTTGGTCGTTTATTTGGTGGAGGTATTCATTACTTATTTAAATATCCTGTTAAGCATAAATTTAATATTGCAATAGGTGTCTATTTATCAATTTGTGTATTGGATACTATCTTTTATTTCTCACCATTTATTGTGATGTGTATGTGTACATTTATGACAGGTATTTTAGGCGCTACATCATTTAATATTAGGGTTAGTGCAACACAAAGTTATGTTCCAAATGAAAAGCGTGGACGATTTAATGGAATGTTTGCGATGATGACATCTTGTGGTATGTTGATAGGCGCATTAATTTCTGGGGTTTGTGGTGAAATATTTGATTACCGTAGTATTATAGTCTGTGCAAATGTCTTTAATTTTATCTTAGTATTTGTACTGATGGTTAAAAATCGTGAAAGTGTTAAGAAATTATACAATAGAAACACATAAGATAACATATTTTTTGTTTTTAAAATGTGGTATAATTTATAATGTAGTAATTTAAAAATAGGAGATATTATGGCAAACATATTTGATAAGATTTTTAGTGTTGATAAGAAGATAATAAAGGATGTTGAAAAACAAGCAAAGCAAGTTGATGCTTTAGCACAAGAAACAGCATTATTAAGTGATGAACAACTTAAGGCTAAAACAGTTGAATTTAAACAAAGATTAGCTGATGGTCAAACTGTAAATGACATCATGATAGAAGCATATGCAGTAGTTCGTGAGTCTGCAAAACGTGTTATTGGTGAGTATCCTTATTTGGTACAAATCATGGGTGCTATTGTTATGAATAATGGCGATATTGCAGAAATGAAAACAGGAGAAGGAAAAACTTTAACATCAGTTTTACCTACTTATTTAAATGCGCTAACAGGTAAAGGTGCACATGTTATTACCGTTAATGATTACTTAGCTAAACGTGACTCTGAATGGATGGGTCAAATTCATAAATTTTTAGGTTTGAAAGTTGGTTTAAATTACCGTGCTTTAACACCAATTCAAAAGCGTGAAGCTTATAATTGTGATATTACTTATACAACAAATTCAGAAATTGGATTTGATTATCTTCGTGATAATATGGTTACAAATGTAAAAGATCGTGTAATTCGTGGATTAAACTTTGCACTTGTCGATGAAGTCGATTCAATTTTAGTTGATGAATCACGTACACCTTTAATTATTTCAGGTGGGCAAAAACAAACTGCAAATCTATATATGCAAGCTGATAAATTTATCAAAAGTTTAAATAATGAAGCTGATTATGAAATAGATGTTAAGAGTAAAACAATTACTTTAACTGATAATGGAGTTTTACAAGCAGAAAAAGCATTTAAAGTTAAAAATTTATATGATTTAGACAACACTCAATTAGTTCATCATATATCACAATCACTTCGTGCAAATTATATTATGGCTAAAGATATTGAATATGTTGTGGAAGAAGATGAAATCGTTATTGTTGACCAATTTACTGGTCGTTTAATGAAGGGTAGAGCTTATTCTGATGGGCTACACCAAGCAATAGAAGCAAAAGAATTAGTTAGTATTAAACAAGAAACAAGTACTTTAGCAACAATCACATACCAAAATTTCTTTAGATTATATCAAAAACTTGGTGGAATGACAGGTACTGCAAAAACTGAAGAAGAAGAATTTTTATCAATCTATAATATGCGTGTATTAGAAATACCAACTAATCGTGTTATTGCAAGAATTGATTATCCTGATGCTGTTTTTGGTTCACAAAAAGCTAAATATGAAGCATTGGTTAATGAAGTAATGGATTGTTATGAAAGAGGACAACCAGTTTTAGTTGGTACTATTGCGGTTGAAACTTCTGAATTTATTTCTAAAATGCTTAAATCACGCAAAATTCCTCACGAAATATTAAATGCGAAAAATCACTTACGTGAAGCTGATATTATTAAAAATGCTGGACGTTTAAAAGCTGTTACGATTGCCACAAATATGGCTGGTCGTGGTACAGACATTAAACTTAAAGAAGGTGTTAAAGAAATAGGTGGACTTGCAGTAATTGGTTCTGAAAGACATGAATCACGTCGTATCGATAACCAGTTAAGAGGTCGTGCTGGAAGACAGGGAGATCCTGGTTATTCTCGTTTCTTTGTTTCAGTTAAAGATGAATTAATGGTGCGTTTTAGTGGTGAAAAAATGTCTGTAGTATTTGCGCAAATGGGTGATGTAGCTATTGAAAGTAAAATGATTACAAAATCTATTACAACAGCACAAAGACGTGTTGAGGGTAATAACTTTGATATGCGTAAAACATTATTAGATTATGATGATGTATTAAGACAACAGCGTGAAGTAATTTATGAGCAACGTAATTTTATCTTAGAAAATGAAGATGTTCATAGTGTTGTAAAAGAAATGTTTGATCGTGTTATTAAAAATATTTGTGAAAAACATTGTAATACTTCAGGTAAAGAACCTGTAATGATGGTGGAAGAATTAATTGAAGCCTTAAATAAAATGGGATTTGATTCATTAACAACACAAGATATAGAAGAAAAAGAATTAGCTCAAGTAATTGAAATAGTTTCTAATGATGCTTGGAATGTTTACGAAAGTAAAATTGAACAAGTAAAAGCACAAATTTTACCGATTGAAAAAACAATGGTTTTAAAAGTAATTGATAGAGCGTGGGTAAATCATATTGATACTATGAGTAAGCTTAGAGAAGGTATTCATTTAAGATCTTATGCACAATCTAATCCATTACAAGCATATGTAACTGAAGGATTTGAGTTATTTGAAGAAATGCTTGGTATTATTTCTAAAGAAATCGTTAATTTTTGTTTGAATGTAAAAATTGTTGTGAATCAAGGACCAAAAAAATAATGGAATTATATGAAATAACACAAAGTTTAAATGAGTGTGCTGCTAAGCTAAAACAGCTTAGCTCATCTCTTTGACTTAGATTTAAAAAAAGAAAAAATTATTAGTAATCAAGAATTGATGAATGATGAAAATTTTTGGAATGAACCTAAAGATGCTCAAAAAATTATTAAAGAAACTAATAATTTGACTAAGTTAGTAGCAAATTTTGATAATACTAGTGATAAAATAGTAGGATTGCAAGAAAGTGTTGAAGAATTACGACAAACATTTGATGAAGAATTATTTATGATGGTTGAAGAAGAATATAATGATACTATCAAAATCTTTGATGACTTAAGTGTTAGTGTACTTTTATCAAATGATTATGATTCTAGTAATGCAATAATAGAATTACATCCAGGAGCAGGTGGAACGGAGAGTCAGGATTGGGCAGAAATGCTTTATCGTATGTATTGTCGTTTTGCGCAGCGTAAAGGATATAAAGTTACAGTGTTGGATTATCAACAAGGTGATGAAGCGGGCTTAAAATCATGTTCGATCTTAATTGAAGGTGATATGGCATTTGGATATTTAAAATGTGAAAAAGGTGTTCATCGTTTAGTTAGAATTTCACCATTTGATACATCAGGTAGAAGACATACATCTTTTGCATCATTAGATGTAATGCCTCAATTTGATGATGATGTTGAAATAATTGTGGAAGAAAAAGATATTAATGTTGATACAATGCGTGCATCAGGTGCAGGTGGTCAGCATATAAATAAAACTGATAGTGCTGTTAGAATGACTCATATTCCTACAGGATTTGTAGTTAGTTGTCAAAGTGGTAGAAGTCAAATAAAAAATCGTGAAGCTTGTATGAATATGCTTAAATCAAAGTTGTATCAAAAAATGATTGAGGATAAAGAAGCAAAGCTTGCGCAAATTAAAGGTGATGTAAAATCTATTCAATGGGGATCACAAATACGTTCTTATGTATTTTGTCCTTATACAATGGTTAAAGATCATCGTACCAACCATGAACAAACTAATGTTTCAAAAGTTATGGATGGCGAAATTGATGAATTCATTTTCAGTTATTTAAAGAGTAAAGTATAACCTGTCGAAATTGACAGGTTTTTTTATTTATTATTGTTTTGTTATTTTAGTTATTAAATATTATCAATATTTAAAGAATTCTATATTATATTGCAATTGGTACCATAGTTTGAGCAATTCAAACACCAATTTAGTTTATGGAATAAAAGCAATATATTATTAAGCTATCAAGATTACTTGTTTAAGTTATTAGATAGTTTTTTTATTTATATATAAAAATAATTAATATTTCAAAACTTAAATAAATAATAAAATATTAAAAAATTAATTACATTAATAATTATTAATAGGAGAAAAAAATGAAAAAAAATTATAAAAAATTATTATTCGTTATGTTTGGTATAAGCTTCCTTTTTTTGATAACAGGTTGTTCAATACCTACTGAAATTGATCCACAAACACAAGAGAGTGTAACTAAATTAATAACTTCTGATATTACGTTTACTCATATGTTAAAAAATGAGGACTGGTTTCAAGCGCTATTTGTATGGCCTCTTGTCAAAATGATGGCTATATTGATTCCGTATACAGGTGTTGCAGGATCTATTGCATTTGTTACATTAGGTGTGAATATTATTGTAATGTTATTGACATTAAAGTCAACGATATCACAACAAAGAATGACTGATATTCAACCTCAAATTATAAAAATACAAAAAAAATATGAAGGTAAAAAGGATGAAGTCTCAAAAATGAAAATGGTACAAGAACAACAAGATTTATATAAGAAAAATAATATTAATCCATTATCTTCTATGTTTGCGATATTCTTACAACTGCCAGTTATGTACGCAATATTTCATTCTGTACAAAGATCAAGTGCTGTTCAAAATGGTGAATTTTTAGGCTTGAGTTTATCTCAATCATTAAAGGATGGTATATTTAATGGTGAATATATGTATTTATTAATGCTTTTATTATTGTTTTTATGTCAAATTATATCCATGAAACTCCCTAATATTATTGCGAATTATAAAGCTAAAAATAAGGCTAAACTAACATTAGTTAAGTATGAAAAAGCTGTTATACAAGGCGGTAATATGATGTATTACATGTTGATATTTATAATGCTTATGGCATTTTTTGGACCTGGTGCAATGACTATTTATTGGACGATTTCTGCACTTGTAATGATAATAAAAACACTCTTACTAGCTTTTGTATTTGTGAAAAAAAGATAACGACAAAATTCACTAAATAAATTAGTGTAATTCAATTATAATAACTTAATATGTATATTTATTTATTAGCCTTATTATTAATTTATCAAAAGATAAATTTTTAACAAATTAAGGTAAAAGACTTTAATTAATTATCAATTAGTAGTATTATTATAATTGTGAAAAAAATGGAGGAATTATGTATAAAATTCTAAAAAAAGAGGAATTAAATTCTCAAGTTACATTAATGGAAGTACAAGCACCATTAATTGCGAAAAAATGTCTTGCAGGTCAATTTATTATTTTAAGAGTAAATGAATTAGGAGAAAGAATTCCGTTAACAGTTGCTGATTACAATCGCGAAACTGGTACTGTTACAATTATTTTTCAAAAAATTGGGAAAACTACTTCACAATTAGGTATGTTAAATCAAGGTGATTGTATTTTAGACTTTGTTGGTCCATTAGGAATTGCAACTCATGTTGATGGAGCTAAAAAAATTGCTGTAATCGGTGGTGGTGTTGGTTGTGCTATAGCATATCCACAAGCAAAAGCATTTCATGATGCAGGTGCTGATGTAACATTAATTGCAGGATTTAGAAGTAAAGATATTGTTATTTTAGAAAATGAAATGAAAGCAGCAAGTTCAAGTTTTCATATTGTTACAGATGATGGTACATATGGTGATAAAGGACTTGTTACAAATAAATTAGAAGAATTAATTTTAGCTGGTGAAAAATTTGATGAAGTAATTGCTATTGGACCACTAGTTATGATGAAATTTGTATGCTTACTTACAAAAAAATATGAAATTCCTACAATGGTTTCTATGAATCCTGTTATGATTGACGGAACTGGTATGTGTGGTTGTTGTCGATTAACAGTTGGTGGTAAAGTTAAATTTGCATGTGTTGATGGTCCTGATTTTGATGGCCATTTAGTTAATTTTGATGAAGCTATTCAAAGATCTAGTATGTATAAAAATGAAGAACGCCAAGCAATGGATCGTTTAAATCATTCTTGTAATTTATTGAAAGGAGCTAAATAATTATGGCTAATATGTCACTTAAAAAAGTTAGTATTCCAGAACAAGAACCATGTATAAGAAATAAAAACTTTGGTGAAGTATCATTAGGTTATACTGCGCAAATGGCAATGGAAGAAGCTACACGCTGTCTTAATTGTCGTCATAAACCATGTATTTTAGGATGTCCTGTAAATGTAAAAATTCCAGAATTTATTCAACTTGTAGCAGCTGGAGATTTTGTAGCTGCTTATAATAAAATTACTGAAACAAATTCTTTACCTGCAGTTTGTGGTCGTGTCTGTCCTCAAGAATCACAGTGTGAGGGAAAATGTGTACGTGCTATTAAAGGTGAAAGTGTTGGTATTGGTCGTTTAGAAAGATTTTGTGCTGACTATGTTATCGAACATGGTGGTGCATCAGTTGTGAAACCTGAATTAAATAATCATAAAGTTGCTGTTTTAGGTGCTGGTCCAAGTGGATTGTCATGTGCTGGTGACATGGCTAAAAAAGGTTATGATGTTACAATTTATGAAGCATTTCATACTACAGGTGGTGTTTTAATTTATGGAATTCCTGAATTTAGATTGCCAAAAAGTATTGTTAATATCGAAGTTAATAAACTTGTTGAACTAGGTGTTAAAATCAAACTAAATGCAGTAGCAGGTGCTGCTGTATCAATTGATGAATTATTTGAAGAAGGTTATGAATCAATATTTATTGGAACAGGTGCAGGTCTTCCTTCATTTATGAATATTGAAGGTGAAAATTTAAATGGAGTTTATTCAGCAAATGAATTTTTAACTCGTATTAACTTAATGAAAGCTTTCTTAGATGATCATGATACTCCATATAAAAAGCATAATGTTGTTGCAGTTGTAGGTGGTGGAAACGTTGCTATGGACTCTGCACGTTGTGCAAAACGTTTAGGCGCTGATACTCACATTATTTATCGTCGTGCTTTAGAAGAAATGCCTGCTCGTCAAGAAGAAGTTCACCATGCAATGGAAGAAGAAATTATTTTTGATACACTAGTAAATCCTGTAAGAATTCTTGGGGATGATAGTGGTAATGTTGTAGGTATTGAATGTGTTAAAATGGTTCAAGGTGAACCTGATGCAAGTGGTCGTTGTCGTCCAGTTGTTGTTGAAGGTAGTAACTTTGTAATTGATACAGATGCTGTTATCATGTCAATTGGTACTTCACCAAATCCTATTATTACTTCAAATACTCCAAATTTAGATACTAATAAATGGGGATGTATTGTAGCTGATGAAACAGGTGCTACATCAATTCCTGGTGTTTATGCAGGTGGTGATGCGGTAACAGGAGCTGCTACTGTTATTCTTGCAATGGGCGCTGGTAAAATAGCTGCTGATAACATGGATAAATATATTAAAGAAAAAAATAGTAAATAAACTATATATAATTACAATATGATATGTTAACTGTCTATATGATAGGTGACATATCATTTTTTTGATTTTTATATAATTTATATTAATGGTGTTTTGACACTTATTAGTTTATTGACAATGATAAATAGATGGTGTATGATTAAATCAAATTAAATAGATTTAGAGCGTTAGCTCTATGTCTCCGAGCTTTATAAACCTAAAAGATATAATATTATATTATGTTTCATGGAGTAAAGCCTGGGTTATAGAAGAAATTTTATGACCTTCCTTGTTTGAAAAGGGGACTAAAATTATTCCAACTATGGAAGGTTATTTTAGTGCAGTCTTTTCTTATAAGAAGATTGCTTTTTTTATTATATAGGAGGATAAAAATATGAAAAGAAAAATATTAATCGCATCAATATTATTTATGGGATTTGCACTAAGTGCATGTAGTAATGCAACACCTACTTTAAAAGGAAGTTTCAATTTAATTATTAGTAGTGAAAATACTGAAGTTATAAATGTTGATGATCTTGCGAAAATGGAAGGTATTGCAACTGATGTAATTGAAAAAACACAAGTTGGTGAAAATACAGTAAGTGTACAAGGGGTAGATTTACAAGTTTTATTAAATGAATATGACTTGAATCAAAGTGATCTTGAAAAAATCACATTAATTGCAACTGATGGATATGAAAAAGAAATACCAAGTGAAGTATTACAAAGCAAACAAGTTTTACTTGTATATATGGTTGATGATAAGCCTTTATCAGATGAAGTTCTTCCTTTATGGGTTGTTATTCCAAATGAAAAAGCTCAATTTTGGGTTAAAAGTATTGCTAGTATAAAAATTAATTAATTAAAATACAAAGTGGTAAAGAAAGCTTATATTAACTATAAGAAAAAAGGTATTACAGTATGTCTAAAATGATAAATAAATATTCAATATTTGAACTTGTACTAATGTCGTTTATGGCAACCCTTGGAGTGGCTGTAAAGCCGATTATCATGCCGATAGTATATTTCATAAGCACACCCTTATTAATCCCTGGAGGATCAGTTGCAGGTGGCTTTTACATGCTTTGGATAGTGCTAGGGGCAGCTATTGTTAAAAAGCCTGGTGTTGCAACAGTAATTGGTATAATACAAGCAATCATGGTTATGGCAACCGGTACTGTAGGTGGGCATGGAATGTTGAGTATTGTAACTTATACATTACCTGGAGTTATGGTAGATTTATTTTTATACATAACAAGAAATACCACGAACACTAAGATTAAAATGTTCTTCTCATGCATGGTTGCTAATGTTACAGGGCTTATGCTAACTAATATCATTATTTATAAACTGCCACTTCCTGTATTAATATTAAGCTTAAGTATTGGAGCTTTATCAGGTGGCATTGGTGGTATTATTGCAAATACGATATACAATAAATTAATTAAGGTGGGTATTGTGGATGAAAATTGAAAAATCAAATAAATTGATATTAGTCACATCCATTTGTTTAATTGGAATTATTTGTATACTAGCTTATAGTAATTTAAATAATATGAATAAACAACTTTCAATGAATGAAAATGGGATAACAATAGAATTAAATAGTGAATCAGTTAAGATGTTTTCACAAAAAGAAATATATGATTTAGATTCACAAGAAATTGAAGTAACACAAAATACTAATTTTGGTCCACCAACTTCTAGAAATCTTACAGGAGTGAGTATAAAAGAAATATTATTGTTATCAAATATAAATCTTGAAAAAATTGAAGAAGTAACTATTACAGCATTAGATGGATTTAGTGCAACCTATACAATAGAAGAAATATTACAAGATGATAAAATTTATGTTGTATATAAAGAAGATGGAAAAAAATTAGAAGATAACGAGGGCAATTATAAAATCGTCTGTCGAGATGATAAAGATAGTACTCGTTGGCTTAAACAAGTTTATAAAATTAATGGTATAGAAAAAAATGTTGAACAATAGAGTTAATATACAAAATTTATCGTTAAGTTATAAAGATAAAAAAATATTAGATAACCTTAACTTACAGGTAAAAGAAAAAGAAATTATAGGTATTCAAGGAATAAGTGGTTGTGGTAAAAGTAGTTTGATTCATTGTATATGTAAAATCATACCTACATTAATAAACGGGAATATTACAGGTGATATTTATATCGATGATGAAAATATGGATGATATATCAATTGAACAAATTCCCAAAAAAATTGGTGTAGTTATGCAAAATCCTGTTACGCAATTATTCTTTAGCACATTAGAAGATGAAATAGCATTTACCATGGAAAACCTATGCTTTGAAAAAAGTGAAATTTTAAAAAGAATAGATGAGTCACTTGAATTAATTGACATGGTGGAATATAGAAATTGTGATCCTCAAAAATTATCGGGTGGACAACAACAATTATTAGTACTAGCTTGTGTTTTAGCAACTAGACCACAAATTTTACTTTTAGATGAAGCATTTTCACAAATTGACCAAGGTCATAAAAATAAAATAATACCTATAATTAAAGATTATGCCCAAAAAGGAAATACTGTTATTATGATAGATCATCAAAGAGAAAATTTAAATATTTGTACAAGAATATTAACGTTAGAAAAGGGTAATTTTATAGGTAACAATTTATGAATAAAATTTCTTTGGAAAATGTAAGTTTTAGTTATTCACAAACTAAAAATGATGTTATTAAAAACTTGTCTATGGATATTTATTCAAAAGATATAACTATTATTCAAGGTGCTAATGGAAGTGGTAAAACGACATTATCAAAACTTTGTTGCAATATATATAAACCAAATAATGGTATTGTAACAATCTTTTCTAAAGATGCAAAAAATCTTTCATTAAGTGATGTTGCAAAAGATATTTATTACTTGTTTCAAGATCCACAAAAACAATTATTTTGTGAGAGTGTTGAAGATGAAATTGCTTTTGCTTTAAAATATCAAAATTATACTTTAGCTCAAATTGAACAAACTACAAATAAAATGTTAGAACTTTTTAATTTAAACGATATAAAAAAAAGTTATCCATTGTTATTATCAGGTGGGGAAAAACAAAGACTTGCTATTGCATGTGGTGTTGCAATAAAACCTAAGCTAATGATTATGGATGAACCTACATCAAGTCTTGATACAGAAAATATGATTAATTTAGTAAATATTATTTTGAAATTAAAACATGATTACAATATAGGATTTCTTATTATTAGTCATGATTTAGATTTTATAAATAGAATTGGTGATGTTAAATATATGATGCAAAATGGTGGTGTGATAAATGAAACTTGATCCAAGAGTAAAACTTTCGATTTTATGTACACTATCAACACTAGCTATATTATTTCAAAATGTAAGAAGTCTTTTAGTTTTATTTGTAAGTTGTTTGATTATTCTTATGTTATTGAAATGCAATATTAAAAGATTACTAAAACCATTTAAATCACTAATTAAACTTGTGATAATAATGAGTTTAATACAAAGTGTCTTTTCACAAGGCAATCATGTTATTATTAGTTTTTTTAATATAAATGTCATTACAGTTGAAGGACTTATTCGCGGATTAGAATTCTTTTTGAGAATGCTGACAATTTTATTTTCTGCAAGTATTTTGAAAACATGTTCATCAAGAGAAATAATTCAAGGATTGACACAACTTAAAGTGCCTTATGACTTATCGTTAATGGCAGTTATGGGTATAAAGTTTTTACCAATACTACAACAGCAATTTTCTGATACCTTTATTGCAATACAACTTAGAGGTGTTGATATAAAAAAACAAACATTAAAAGAAAAGGTAAAATTAATTTCTTATTTATTGATGCCTGTTGTTGCAGGGGCCATTGAAACGGCTAAAAAAGTGAGTATTTCAATTCAATTACGTGGATTTAGAGCTTATCCTACAAGAACTAGTTATTATTCACTTACCCTTAATAAAATAGACTATATTATACTTATGTGTAATTTGTTATATGTTGCTTTATTCATTTTATGTTTTGGAGGTATTAATTAATGAATTATGTAGTAATTAAAGAATTTTCATCAAAAAAGAATAATGTATTTTTAACACTAATTAATAAAAATGAAGTAGTAGTTAAAAAATTTATCGATGAAATTAATTATAAAAATGAAATTCATATAAATAATATCTTGTATGGAGAATTAAATATAGCTAAAATTATTAGCTTTTCTAAAAATGAAATAATCTTTGATTATATTAAAGGCAATACACTTTTGGAACTATTAGAAATAAATCAGTTAAATGAGAAAATAATTTTAAATCTTTTGAATTGGATAAAAGTATTTTATGAAAAAACAAACTTAATTTTGGGTGATGCGCATTTAAGAAATTTTATTTATAATGATGGTATTTACGGTGTCGATTTTGAGCAAGTAAAAAAAGGTGAAAAAGAAGTAGATATAGCAAGTTTAATCATATTTACTTTGACATATAATCCAAGCTTTACACAATATAAAATAAATATTGCAAAAATAATATACCAAAAAAGCATTGATATCTTTGGATTCGATAATGAGTTATTAAAGAAAAACTTGAAGGCTCAAATTAACTTAATTCAAAATAGGCGTAATAAAATATTCTTAAATGAAAATAATTGGTCAGACTTATTTAATGACTTTGATCTATAAACATAATATATTTGTAATAAACTATTAATTAATATAACAAGTTTCTAACTTTTTAGTAAAGAAATTTGTTTTTTTTTATTGTTTAATAATGGCTGAAAACAAAGATTTTAGGCTTGTACAATTAATAATATATTGATAATATGGATCATTGACAATTTAATCACTAAGGTTTATACTAAAAATAGTACGAACGTACGTTAAGTTTTAAAATAAGAAAATTAAAAAGGAGGATATTCGATGGAAAAAGAAGTGAAAAAAGGGATCTTAAACAAAGATTATTCAAGAAGACAATTTCTTGAAATCTCTGGTAAAGGTATAGCAGGAATTACTATGACAGCAACGTTATTTTCATTATTTGGTTGTACACAAAAAGATATTGATGATGGTAATGTAGATATTATTCCTACGCCAAAAGGATTACTTGTTGTAAACAGAG
>CAMQTJ010000049.1 GCA_947037125.1 uncultured Holdemania sp. | reverse complement strand
ATTGAAGATTTAAATAATGCAACAATTAAAACAATTAATAATTATGAATATAATGATGAATATCAAAGTTTAGTCTATGAAAATATTCAAGCAAGACTTAGAGGACATCTATTATCAACTTTTGCCTCAATTGAAAATGGTGTTGTTATTAATAATGGAAATAAAGTTGAAGTAGCACTTGGTTATTGTACACTTTATGGTGATGCAATAGGGGCAGTTGCACCTATTGGTGATTTATTAAAAACGGATTTATTTGAAATAGGTAAAATGATTAATGATAAATATCAAAAAGAAGTTATTAATTATAATTTATTACCACAAATTATAAATGATAAAATTGTTTGGGATTTTGCACCTAGTGCAGAATTAAAAGATAATCAATTAGATCCTATGAAATGGTTTTACCACGATTTTCTAATTGATACATTCTATAATAATAAAGCTTATAGTGTTGAAGACTTTATGCAAGATTATCTTAATGATACCTTACATGATGATATTAAAAAATGGGTGGTTTATTATGGACTACAAGATCCACAATTATTTATTAATGATTTAGGGTGGTTAATAAATACAATGCATAACAATAGCTTTAAAAGGGTTCAAACACCACCAATAATCTGTATTAGTGAAAATTGTTTTGGTGATATTAGTGAAGCACCTTTAAGATTTATAGAATCAAATAGATTTAAGTTATTAAAAAATAAAATATTAAATAAAATATAGAAAAGAGTAAATAAATATGAATGTAAAAGTAAAGTGTAATAGACTTAATTATGATGGTAAAGGTTCATTTGTTTTTAAAGGTAATGAGTACAGTGTAAGTAATCTTTTACCAACTGAAGAAGCGATGGTTGAAATAAATCGTAATAATGTCAAAAGAATTGAATTATTAAATGAATCAAAAGCAAGAGTTAAAGTTAATTGTAATCAATATGAAAATTGTGGAGCATGTAATTTATTACATATTAATTACCAAAATGAAGCACAATTAAAACAAGATTTTATTGGTGGTATGTATCATCGTCATGAAGTAAATAATATTTTATACGGAGTTGATCGTTTTAATTATCGTAATAAAGTAATAGCATCTTTTTCAGTAGATAAAAAAGGAAATGTTGTTAGTGGGATGTATGAAGAAAACTCACATAAAGTCGTTCCTTTAACAAATTGTTTAATTCAAAACAAAACAGCAAATGAAATCATTGCAACTATTATGTTATTAATGAAAAAACACAGAGTAAATCCATATAATGAACATAGAAGAATGGGTATTTTAAGACATGTACTTATAAGAACAAATACTAAAGGTGAAGCTTTAGTTACCTTTGTTTTAAATGATTCAAGATTTCCACAAAGAAAAGCCTTTTATAATGATTTAAGAATGGCACATAAAAACATTAAAACAGTTATTTCAAATATTAATTCACGTAAAACAAGTGTTGTTTTAGGAGATGAAGAAATAGTTGCTTATGGAGATGGTTATATTGAAGATGTATTACTTGGTAAGAAATTTAAAATATCATCAAAGACTTTTTATCAAATAAATCATGCACAAACAGAAATATTATATTCAAAAGCAATTGAAATGGCTCACTTAAATAAATATGATAGAGTACTTGATGCATATTGTGGTATTGGTACTATATCTTTAATTGTTGCGGATATGTGTAAAGAAGTAATAGGTGTTGAAATCAATAAACATTCAATTAGAAATGCCATTGATAATGCAAAGTATAACAACATCAGAAATGCATTCTTTATTGCAGATGATTGTACTAATTATATGAACCATGCAGCAAATACAAAGGAAAGATTTAATTGTGTTTTCTTAGATCCTGCAAGAGATGGTTGTAGTAGAGAGTTTTTGAAGTCGTTACTAGCAATGAATGTAAGAAAAGTTGTTTATATTAGTTGTAACCCAATTACTCAAAGAGAAGATATTACTTTCTTACAACAATTTGGCTATAGAATCAAGGAAATTCAACCTGTTGATATGTTCCCTGGTACAAGTCATGTGGAGAACATTGTGTTGTTGGAGAAGGTGTAAAGTTATAATTATTGTAAGTATTTAATTTCAAGTTAATGGAAATTAGATATTAATGATTATAGAACTATAGTTTTAAATATTGATTACTAATGAAAAAAAGGAGGTTGAATTATTTATGGGTAGAATAAAATTTTATTCAAAGGACGATTTTTCTTGTGGTTATCAATTATCAAATTCTATTGATAAACTAATAAAATACGAAACCATGTCATTACAAGAGATTGATGATTTGATTGAGATATATAATATAAAAAAGTTTTTTGATCATGAGATTTATCTTGCCGAGTGGAGTAAAGAAGATATAATTCTATATAAGAATTTTATTAAAAAATTGTATTCTAATGTAGCAAAATATTTTAATTGTATAACTGATGCTAATATAATTAGTGAATTGGAAAAAATCAAAGATATGAAATATCAGAAAGATTTTTGGGAATTAGTTGAGTTATTCAAGGTTTATTCTGAAATTTCTCATGATAAATTCGAAGAAATAATGAAAAACCCTAATTTTTATCTATATAATATTATAATTTATAAAAAAATTACATATCATTTTGGAGTATCTATAAAAAATTACATGCTTAGTCATCCAAATACGGCGGAACTATTATTATATGAATATGAAATGAAACATAGTGATTTAAGAAATAAATATTTTTTTCCAAATGAGCTGACTATAATTGATAAAGAACTAATAATAAATAGTTATATTGATTGCAAGGAACCAAATTTAAACTATTTAAGATTAATATCTAGCATTCAAAGTAATCCAGATAGAATACAAGTTAGTTCTAAAACTATCGTGAAAGCAAGACGCAAAGATAAAAAAATGAGCCTAAAACTTTTTTCTAATAACATTGGTTTAAGTTATAGCATATCAGTTGGCTTTATTGAAAATTTAGAAGATGAACTAAATAGTACATATTCAAATACTTGCATTAAAGAAGAATACAATATAAATTGGATTAAACAGAATTTAGATTTTGCTACATTATTAAATAATTACATATATTTATTTAACTTTGTAGATAATCAAATGCGGTTTACACAAATTAGTAAAAAAAATGATTTAGGTATTTTAGAATCAACCATTTTTGTTTCATCAAAATATTCTTATATAAAAGGGGTAGCATTTGATATTAAAAATATGCTTTCACTTTTACAAATTAGTGCATATTACAATGAGTTAGTTAATTTAAATATTAGGATGGAAGAAATAATTGAATGGTTTTTTAGAGAATATTTAAAAACAGAATTTGATATAGAAAAATTTAGAATTAAAATGTCATCTCAAAGTACAACTTATCAAGAGAAGTGTACGTTAATAATGCCAGCTTTAGAAGGTGTCTTAAAACAATTTGCAATATTAGTTCAAGATGGAAAAATTGATTTCGAACTAATGGATGTAAGCTCAAGCCATTTAATATATGGAGATATACCTTCATTTATAAAACGTAAATATGTTTATGGTAAAGGGAAATTATTTGATCTGGCTAGCTTTTATTTTTTTTCTGAACAAAGTGGACTAGGTTATCACACTAAGACTATGACACCATATGGTAATTTTTATGAATTACTTTTAGCAGGAAAGTTTGAACTTAATGATTTTGAAAAATATAATTTAAAACAAATTAATTGGTTGTTGGAAAATAAATTTATAATCGTAAATAATAATATTGTAGAGTTTAATGATGAAAATGAAATTAGGATTTTAAAAGATTTATATTGCAATGAAGTGGGAAGTTATTGGAAGTATTCTGAAAAAGAAAGAATATGTATTGACTACATGGAAACATTGGGATTAGTAGAATTAAAAAGTTCTTTATTTTCTAAATCAGAAGCCGAATATATCAATTATTTACTAAATAAATCTCAGTTCAACAATGGTTTAGATTTAAGAAATATTTATCTTCATTCTCAACCTTACGATAATGAAGATCAAAGATTACATGAGCAAAATTATATGATATTTTTAAGACTTTTTATACTAACAATAATTAAAATTAATGATGATTTATGCATATTTAATAAGTTTAATAAAATGGATATAATATAGTTGATTAAGAACTAGAATGAATAATAGAGGTAGGATTAATATGATAACTTTTGCTGATTAAAAAGCTAGATATTATACTGAATAGGTTAATTCTTAATAAGTATTCGAAATGTTTATTACATTATATCTTTTTAGTGAAATGTATGGTTAAAAATGGTGGATATTTGTTGGATTGTTGCATTACTGAATTTATTGTTATAACTATGTTTATTAGTATTTAAATTACGTATTCAATCAGTTAAATAGTTTTGTAAGAGTAAGTACGATAAAAAATCATATAAAAGTAATGTTTACTAAAAAATTATCGAAATTACATAAGATTAAAGGAGAAAAATATGATACAAAGTGGAAAGTATATGAATTATATTATTGAAACTCTTAATATTATTAGATATGAAGTTATTAGTAGAAATAAATTAAATTTGACTGATGATAATATTATTTTGGAGAATTTTATTAGAGATATTATGAATCTTACTTATAATTATCAACTGAGAAATTCTAACCAAGTTAATAAAAATTATCCAAGTGTTGATCTCATTGATGAGAATAACAAAATAAGTGTACAAATAACTTCAACTAAAAGTAGTAAGAAAGTTAATGACACTTTGGATAGCTTTAATGAATTAAAATTATATCAGAAGTATGATACTGTTAAGATATTTATTTTGACCCAGAAACAAAAGAAATATTCTATCAATAATTATGATAAAATTAAGTTTGATATAAATACAGATATAATGGATTTTGATGATTTATATAAAGATATTTTATATACTAGTGCAATCACTAGAAAAGAAATATGTGAGATAATAGCACAAGAAATATCAAAGGTTATGAAAAGTTTGGGTAAAGATTATTTTGAACAATATGATTTTAAACGTATATTAGTAAATTTTACAGAAGCAGATTGGTTACAAGAACAAGATGGATATTATTTAAAAATTAAGCATTTATTCGGATATTTACCGTCACACATAGATGTACTTGTTGATGGAAGTGGCGTTACAGTTGAAAATCATCGAACTGAAAACGAAGTTAAATTAACAGCTACCATACCTTTTGAATGCACTGTAATTATTAGTTAGAAAATTAATTAATAAATTTCAAATTAATCATAATATTATAGAATAGTTCGTGAATTGAATTGTAGATAAAGAGTAAAATATCACTTTTAAATTTATTTAGTTTTCTATTATTAAAATTATTATCTATAATAAACATACAAATAAATTTAAGAATAAAATAGTTGTATTTAATTTATAATTGTTGTTTTTTATGATATAATGAAATTGCGGTGATGGTGTAATTGGTTAACACACGCTGATTAATTTATGTTGGCGAGTACTGTGCAGGTTCGAATCCTGCTGCCGAAAAGTATTGAATAATCAATGTTTTTCGATAGCAGAATTCAAATTAGGTGAAAATAATGGATAAAAATGAGAAATATAAGATTTATCAAAGTAATATAAAGATGTTAGAAAAAGAAATGCAACTTGTAAAAGCAAATACACAGCAACTAATTGGTAAGCTAAATAAAGAACCAATTATAAATCATAAGAACATAAGTAATATTGAATATGCTTTAAAATCTAGTACTCGCCTTTATACTTTTTTATTGTGTTCATGGCAAGAAGTTAGGTTGTTGAAAATAATGCATGAACAGTCATGCGTTGCATTTACAGAATTGGAAATTAGAGATATTTCTGACGTCAGATCGATGAAAAATAAATGGAGAGAATGCTTCAATATATCTGTTTGCAAAGCATATGATTTTCATTATGAAACCGATCATATTTATAGTGATCAATTTCAAACTGACAGTCAAAGTAAAAAAAATTATATTTGTATAAATAATTATTTCGATATTATGGATTCTATAATAAAAATGAGGAATTATTTTGCTCATGGCGAGTGGGATATACAATTAAATTCAAGTAAAAATCAAATTTTGACAGTATCATTCTTGCAAAAATATGATAATATACAAAAACTTGATATATTAATACAAGTAATAAATAATTTTGCTGATATAATAAGCCTTTACGTTGTTTACAAAGAAAAAAACAATCAATTATTCGATTCGCAAATAAAAAGAAGTATCGAAGAAATCGAAATTAAATTAAAGCGCATTGATAAATCGAATTTCGTTAAATATTCAAAAAAATGTTATAACGAAAAAGGAGTAAGATAATATGAGTAAATTATTTATTATCGGTAATGGATTTGATTTAGCTCATGATTTAAAAACAAGTTATGGTGATTTTAGGGATTATCTAGAAGAGCATCATGATGATTTCCTTTCTTCTTTTGAAAAAATGTATGAAGTTCCTCAAATTGATTATGATCATAGTTACAGATTAGATATAGAATTGTTGGAAAAAGAAAGAAAAAACGAAATAAAAAAGTCATTATGGAAATGTTTTGAATCTAATCTAGGTAACTCTGATGAACAAGAGATGTTAGATTTGTCTAGTGATGTAGTTAGTGATTTACAACTTGATAGTGGACTCGCAGGAATTGAAGATACAATGAATCAATATTGGAGAGAACAATACGGTTTTATTAATGATTTGGAAGAACATATTTCTTGTTGGATTGAAGAAATATCAATTAATGATGTACTTAAAATGAAGAATGAATTTATACAAAATTCAAGTGATTATTTTCTTACTTTTAATTATACTAATGTTTTAGAATGTGTTTATAATATTGATAATAAAAGAGTTTTACATATTCATGGAGGTATATATCCATACTGTAATACGCCTCCTATTCTTGGACATGGTAATAAAGAAATTTTGAATAAATATAATACATTAGCAATGAATGCTGATAATGATTTTGATGAAGCTAACAAAAGTATATCAAATGCAATTGTGAATTTTTTTGGTAATATATATAAAGATACTGAAAAATGTTTAACTTCTAATAAATTATTTTTTCAAAAAATTTCGACAATTCAGTCCATAGAAATTATAGGTCATTCATTGGGTGATGTAGATTTAATTTATTTTGAAAAAATAGCCAGCATAGTAAAAAATGATGTTAATTGGACTATTTTCTATTATAATGAAGATGAAAAACTAATATTTACAAATCAATTGATGAGTATCGGAATATCCATAAATAATATAATCTTAGAACCTTTTAGGAAATTTTTTTAAAATTCATTACAGTTAAAACGATGCTTAAAAGGTATTTATCGTGAATGATGACATTCATATTTAAAATTAGAATTAGTATAGTGATATTTTTCATTTAGTTTCATATTAAATACATAAAGGTAGAAATTGTATTACATATAATATTTAGAATATCATAAAAGAAAAAAGTAGAGTATGACTAATCTTCAATAGTTATATTATGCTTTTTTTATTTTTAAGATATAATGGAAATAGGTAATTTTTTATTTATGACTAATTTAGTAACTACATATAACCTAAAAGATAGTTATTTAATTAGTAATCAATGGTATAATTATATAGATAAATATTATCAAAGACTTTTTATCAAAAAATCATGCAAAAACAGAAATATTATATTCAAAAGTAATTGAAATGGCACACTTAAATAAATATGATAGAGTACTTGATGCCTATTGTGGTATTGGTACAATTGCACTAAGTGTTGCGGATATGTGTAAAGAAGTAATAGGTGTTGAAATTAATAAACATTCAATAAGAAATGCCATTGATAATGCAAAGTATAACAATATAAAAAATGCATATTTTATTGCAGATGATTGTACTAATTATATGAACCATGCAGCAAATACAAAGGAAAGATTTAATTGTGTTTTCTTAGATCCTGCAAGAGATGGTTGTAGTAGAGAGTTTTTGAAGTCGTTACTAGCAATGAATGTAAGAAAAGTTGTTTATATTAGTTGTAACCCAATTACTCAAAGAGAAGATATTACTTTCTTACAACAATTTGGTTATAGAATAAAAGAAATACAACCAGTTGATATGTTCCCTGGTACAAGTCATGTAGAGAACATTGTGTTGTTGGAGAAGGTGTAAGGCATACATTAATTGGAAGGAATAAAAAATATGACAAAGACTGGAAGAACTTTGGAAGGATATGTTGAATATGTTTATTCAATGTTATTGAATCTAAACAATTATGAAGAAACAGTTGTCTCAAAAAATGTAACTATTAAAGGACAGAGCGGTGCGACAAATGAGTTCGACGTATATTATCAGTTTATACATTTAAATGTTGAATGTAGGGTTGCTATAGAATGCAAAGAGTGGAGCAAACCTGTATCTGTTAAAGAAGTCAGAGATTTTGCATACAAAATTCATGATGTTGGAATGGGTAACATGATAGGATTAATGATTTCTAAATGTGGATATCAAGCTGGCTCTCAAAAAGTTGCTGATGCAAATGGGATTAAATTATTACAATCAAGTGATCTGCCAACCATTAATGAGATATTATCAGCGAGTATAAAAAAAGGATTTTTGCCAAGTAGCCAATGCGTAGGAGATCCATTTTGGACAATAATGGAGGGAAAAAATGATGAAGTTACTGGTTCATATCTGTCTTTGGCAAAAAATAAAGATGAAAAACCCTTGATTCCTTTATTTTATTCGCAAAATATGGCGAAAAAAGTATTAAATATTATAGAAGATAAAGATAAATATGTTATTAGGGGTGTGTCACAATATCAACTACGAGGGCTACTTACTTTTGAAAAACTTGGAGATCCTCAATTTGCATTATTTTATTTGCCATTTCTAAATTCAAATACTAATGAGATTCCGACAATAGTGATGAGTGCTCAGGAGATTCGCGATAACTATTTGCGATAAAGCAGTTACTTCTATATCATATCAAGATAAAGATTGGATTATGAAAACATAAGTTGCTACCAAGAAACCACTAGCTCCATACGACATCATTATTGTCTACTCAAGGCATGTTGAGAGCATTGTGCTAATGGAAAATATGCAAAATAAATTTAATTATAAAAAATATGTAAATAATTTCCTTAAATTGCAAAATTAGGAATATAACTATGGAGGAATATATATGTCAAGTGAAAATCAAAGAGCAGAATTACAATCACAAATATGGAAAATAGCGAATGATGTTAGGGGATCTATTGATGGATGGGATTTTAAACAATATGTTTTAGGAACACTTTTCTATCGTTTTATTAGTGAAAACTTTTCAAATTATATAGAAGGTGGAGATGATAGTATTGATTATGCAGGTCTTGATGATAGTGTTATTACACAAGATATTAAAGATGATGCAATTAAGACTAAAGGATATTTTATATACCCAACCCAACTATTTATAAATGTTGCAGAAAAAGCAAATACAAATGATAGCTTAAATACAGATTTAAAAACTATATTTGATGCAATTGAAAGTTCTGCAAATGGTTATCCTTCAGAACAAGATATTAAGGGATTATTTGCCGACTTTGATACTACAAGTAATAGATTAGGTAATACAGTAAAAGATAAAAACAAACACCTAGCTGCAGTTATTAAAGGTGTTGATAGTCTTGATTTCGGAAATTTTGAAGATAATCAAATTGATCTTTTTGGTGATGCTTATGAATTTTTAATATCTAATTATGCAGCCAATGCTGGAAAATCTGGAGGTGAGTTTTTTACTCCTCAAAGTGTATCAAAACTTATAGCACAACTAGCAATACACAAACAAGAATCAATTAATAAAATCTATGATCCAGCAGCAGGCTCTGGTTCTTTATTATTACAAGCAAAAAAACAATTTGATGATCATATTATTCAAGAAGGTTTTTATGGACAAGAAATAAATCATACAACATATAACCTTGCTCGTATGAATATGTTTTTACATAATGTAAACTACGATAAATTTAATATTGTGCTTGGAGATACACTGATTGATCCTAAATTTAAAGACGATAATCAATTTGATGCAATAGTATCTAATCCACCATATTCAATTAATTGGATTGGAAGTGATGATCCAACACTTATAAATGATGAACGTTTTGCACCAGCAGGTGTATTAGCACCTAAATCTAAAGCTGATTTTGCTTTTATACTACACACACTAAATTATCTTTCACCTAGAGGACGTGCTGCAATTGTATGTTTTCCAGGTATATTTTATCGTGGTGGAGCAGAACAAAAAATTAGAGAATATTTAATTAAAAATAACTATGTTGAAACAATTATTTCATTAGCACCTAATCTTTTCTTTGGTACTTCAATTGCTGTAAATATATTAGTGCTTTCAAAACATAAAACTGATAATAAAACTCAATTTATTGATGCAACAGGTGATGGATTCTTTAAAAAAGCAACTAATAACAATGTTTTAGAAACAGAACATATTGAAAAAATAATGAAGATGTTTGACGATAAACAAGATGTAGAATATATTTCAAAATCAGTAGATAATGATGTAATTGCAACCGAGAACTATAGTCTTTCAGTAAGTACGTATGTTGAAGCAAAAGATACTAGAGAAGTAGTTGATATTAAAGTGCTTAATGACGAAATAAAAACAACAGTATCAAAAATTAATGGACTACGTGCTGAAATTGATAAGATTGTTTCAGAAATCGAAGGCGTTTAATTATGAGTAAATTAGATGAACTAATAAAGGAGTACTGTCCAGATGGTGTTAAATATTGCAAAATAAAAGATAATTATACTAGACTAAGAGGAACGCCTATAACTGCTGGTAAAATGAAAGAAATAGAAAAGTTAGATGGTGATATAAGAGTTTTTGCAGGTGGAAAAACCATAATAGATGCATTTGAAGTAGAGATTCCAAATGCAAATATTACTAGAAAACCTGCTGTTTTAGTACAGTCTAGAGGAGTTATAGATGTAATTTATTATGAACAACCTTTTACATTTAAAAATGAAATGTGGGCATATACACACAAAAATAAAACTGCAACTAAGTATTTATTTTATGTACTTAAAAACAATCTTCAGAAATTTAGAGATTCTGCATCTGGTATGGGATCTTTACCACAAATTTCATTGAAAGTTACTGAAGATTTCGTAATCCCTATACCACCTTTACCAGTTCAAGAGGAAATTGTCCGTATATTGGATAATTTCACAGAACTAACAACAGAACTAACAACAGAACTAGCTGCAAGAAAAAAACAATATGAGTATTATAGAGATAGTTTGTTAATTAATGAAAAAAGACACAAAAGAGTTTTACTTAAAACCATTGTTAAGAAAAGCTGTTCTGGGGGTACTCCTAATAAAGGCAAAAGTGAATTTTACGAAAATGGTACAATTCCTTGGCTAAGAACACAAGAAGTTAAGTTCAATGAAATTTTTGAAATCAATAGCTTTATAACTGAAGAAGCAGTAAAGAAAACATCGGCAAAATGGATACCAATGAACTGTGTAATTGTTGCTATTTCAGGAGCAACTGCTGGTAGATGTGCTATAAATAAAATTCCTACTACTACAAATCAACATTGTTATAATATGGAAATAGATGAAAATAAAGCACTTTATAAATTTGTTTATTATTGCATTTGTAGTCAGCATAAAGAACTATTATCAAGGAAACAAGGAGCAAGAGGTGACTTGAATTCTTCATTGGTAATGGGAATTGAAATTCCATTACCTACACTCGAAGAACAACAACATATCGTTGATATCCTTGATCGTTTCGACACGATTTGTAATGATATATCTGTGGGATTACCTGCTGAAATTAATGCAAGGCAACAACAATACGAGTACTATCGTGATAAGCTTCTTTCTTTTCCAAATATTGATAATAAGGAGATATAAAGATGATTGAATATAAAACTATTGCTGAATCTAATAACTTTATAATATTGGATAAGTATGACAAAATAAAACAACAAGGAGCAGGCTATCAAACTGAAGCTGCTTTAGAGCGTGGTTTTATTAAAGATTTAATAAATCAGGGTTATGAATCTTTACCGAGTATTACAAGTCCTAAACAAATGCTTGATAATGTACGTGTTCAATTACAAATACTTAATGGTATGCAATTTAGTGATTTGGAATGGTTGAGGTTTTGTGATGAATACTTAGATAAGCCTAGTGATAATCATATTAATAAGATGACTAAGGTTCATAGTGATTATATATATGATTTTGTTTTTGATGATGGTCATATTCAAAATATATATATTTTGAATAAAAAAGATATTACTAAGAATAAATTACAGGTTATTTCTCAAGTTGAACAAGTTGGTGCACATGCGAATAGATATGATGTAACTATATTAGTTAATGGATTACCTTTAGTTCATGTGGAACTTAAAAAGCGTGGTGTTGCTATTCGTGAAGCTTTTAATCAAGTTAATCGTTATAGTAAAGAGAGTTTTAATTCAGATAATTCATTATATAAATACATACAAATATTTGTAATATCAAATGGTACTGATAGTCGATATTTTGCGAATACAACTAAAAGGGATAAAAACACTTTTGATTTTTCTATGAATTGGGCAAAATCTGATAATAAACTTATAAAGGATTTAAAAGATTTTACTGCTACATTTTTTAATAAGAATACTTTGTTGAATGTATTAATTAATTATTCTGTATTTGATACAAGTAATAATTTATTAGTTATGCGTCCTTATCAAATAGCTGCAACTGAAAGAATATTATGGAAGATTAAAAGTTCATATGAAGCTAAGAAGTGGAAAACTACTGATAGTGGTGGTTATATTTGGCATACAACAGGTTCTGGTAAGACTTTAACAAGTTTTAAGGCTGCTCGTTTAGCTACTGAACTTGAATTTATAGATAAAGTATTTTTTGTAGTAGATAGAAAAGATTTAGATTATCAAACAATGAAAGAATATCAAAAGTTTTCTCCTAGTAGTGTTAATGGATCAGATAATACTGAAGGGCTTAGACGTAATTTAAATATTGATGATAATAGAATTATTGTTACTACTATTCAAAAGTTGAATAATCTTATTAAGGGTGATGGTGATTTACCAATTTATAATAAACAAGTTGTTTTTATATTTGATGAGGCTCATCGTTCACAGTTTGGTGAAGCTCAAAAAAATATTAAGAAGAAATTTAAAAAATATTATCAATTTGGATTTACAGGTACACCAATATTTGTTGAAAATGCTTTAGGTTCAGATACTACTGCTTCTGTATTTGGTACAGAGTTACATTCTTATGTAATAACTGATGCTATTAGAGATGAAAAGGTATTGAAGTTTAAAGTTGATTATAATGATGTAAGACCTAAATTTAAAGATATTGAGATGGAAATAGATGAGAAAAAACTTTCATCAGCGCAGATTAAAGAAGGATTATTACATCCTGAAAGAATCAAGGGTATATCTCAATATATAATTGATAATTTTAGAATAAAAACCCATCGTAATCAAGTTGGTGCAAAAGGATTTAACGCTATGTTTGCAGTAAGTAGTGTAGATGCTGCAAAACTATATTATGAATCATTTAAGAACTTGCAAAAAGATAGTGATAAACTTATTAAGGTAGCAACAATATTTTCTTATGCTGCAAATGAAGAACAAAGTGCTATTGGTGAAATAGTTGATGAAACATTTGAACCTAATGCAATGGATAGTAGTGCAAAAGAATTTTTGACATTAGCTATTAAAGATTATAATGAATTATATAAAACTAATTTTGGTGTAGATAGTACTGAATTTCAAAACTATTATCGTGATCTTGCGAATAGGGTTAAAAAACAAGAGGTAGATTTATTAATCGTTGTAGGTATGTTTTTAACAGGATTTGATGCTCCAATGCTAAATACATTATTCGTTGATAAAAACCTTCGCTATCATGGTTTAATACAGGCTTTTTCAAGAACTAATCGTATTTATGATGCTACAAAGAATTTTGGAAATATTGTTACGTTTAGAGATTTAGAAACAGCAACAAAAGATGCTATTACTTTATTTGGAGATGTAAATACTCAAAATGTAGTACTTGAAAAAAGTTATAAGGAGTATATGCTAGGTTTTAAAGATATCTTAACTGGTGAAGCTCGTAGAGGTTATATTGATGTAGTTAATGAATTAAATTATAAATTTGCTAATGTAGATGAAATAATTACGGAAAAGAGTAAAAAAGAATTTGTAAAACTATTTAGTGAATATTTGAAAATCGAAAACATATTACAAAACTATGATGAATTTACTGAACTTAAAATATCAAATGTAACGGGAGATTCTTTAACAAATGGTGTTGGTGAACTTGTAGCACCATATCACTTAGATGGTGAAGATATTAATCCATTAACTGATATTAAAATGATAGATGAAAGAACAATACAAGATTATCGTTCAACTTATAATGATATTCGTGATTGGTTACGTAAAGAAAAAAACGGAAAAGACAAAAGTGAATCTTTAATTGATTGGGATGATGTTGTTTTTGAAGTAGATCTATTAAAGTCACAAGAGATTAATTTAGATTATATTCTTGAATTAATATTTGAAAAAAATAAAGTAGTTAAAGATAAAGATGTATTGTTAGAAGAAGTAAGACGTTTAATTAGATCGAGTACTGGAAATCGTGCTAAAGAAAGTTTAGTTATTGATTTTATTAATCAAACTGATTTAGACAATATAGTGGATAAAGCAAGTATTATAGATGCATTTTTCTTTTTTGCACAAAATGAACAAAAAAGGGAAGCTGAAGAATTGATTGTTGAAGAAGGACTTAATGTAGATGCTGCTAAGCGATATATTGTAACTTCATTGAAAAGAGAATATGCTAGTGAAAATGGAACTGAGTTAAATGAGATTTTGCCTAAAATGAGTCCACTTGCTAAGGGGTATTTAACTAAGAAACAGAGTGTATTTCAAAGAATAGCTGATTTTGTAGAGAAGTTTAAAGGTGTTGGTGGTAGTGTATAACTTATTGCTTTCATTTACTTATTAAAATATAAAAATAATAGATTTAGGCCTGCAGTGCAGGGGTTAAACAGTGCATCAGCTTTATTGATATTATTCATAGTCTGCCTTGCTGCCGAATTGTTACAAAAAAGGCTTATAAAACCTGTATTTAAGGTTGAGGAGGATTTGCTTATGGAAATTAAATTAAGATATGTTACGATTACTTGTTTTTGGCCTGTTGAATTACTAGGGCAGGCTTTGAGTGCTAATCTTATGGCTGGTGCACTTCAGGCCTAAGTCTATTATAATTATATAGAATAGTGTTAAAAAGAATATATATATTTAATATGTAATAAAATATATCATTCATAATTATCTAATTTTAAAAAAGATATAAACTGTATAAATAACACAATAAATTTAAAGTAACAAATAATTGGCGCCATATAGTGATTCTTTATCAGGAAAAATAAGGATTAAATACGAAGAACTATCAGCTATACTATAAACATAGTATAGCTGATAGTTCTTTATTATAGATGTATTGTATTTAACCGTTAACTATTAAATACTTAAAACTTGGTATACTCAGTATTATTAAATAATTTATGTTACACAGAGATACACCATAATAATTAGGAACATTAATTCAATGTATTGTTATATGAGTTTATAAGTGAAAAAAAACTCGTCACAATTATCTATATTAACATTTATATTTGAGATATATTTAACATTTTTAATAATTGAAATAAGTCGCCATTATTATATTTGTTTCAATTTATTGTAGTTTTTAGTAATTATTTAAGTCTATTTATTATCGTTGATAAAGGTAAGTAATATTGTATATATTATAAGGTTATTACAAATATGAGTAATTTAAACATTGAAATCGTGATATAATTAACATACATATTTAATTACCTAAATAGTTAAAGTAATTAATTGGAGGTGCAATTAATGAGTTGGAAAATAAAAGAAGAAAAAGTAAACGACTATGTCAACATATCCTTAATTGATATTGATAAAATTGACGGTGAATTAAAATGTATTATAGACAATTTAGTTGTGAAAATTTGTGAAGGTGATTCTTTAATGAATTCAAGTTTAGAGGAAATTAAGAGATTTCTATTAGGCACTCTTAATAAAACAAGTAAAAAAGACTCAAATATAACAATGGGAGCAATTGCAGAATTTTTTATCCATGTTTATTTAAATATTAAAGGTTATAGACAAGAGTGTTTTTTTATAAACTTAGAAGAACCTAATTCAATTAAAAAAGGTTTTGATGGTTTTTATTCTCTCATGGAAAAAGAGTGGATTATGGAAAGTAAATCAGGATATTCTTCAACAGCTAGAATTAGCCACAAGAGTAAAGTAAAAGAGGCTTATTCAGACTTACAAGATAAATTTTCAGTTAATGTTAAAAATGACCCGTGGAAAAATGCATTTATGCATTCGTCTAATGTTGCTATATCAACTAATTTATCAATTCAACAAAGAATTATTAAATATTCAAAAGATTTTCAGAATAATATCGGACAAGATCTAAAATTATTTAATATTATACCTTGTTCAACAATATTTGTAGTAGATGAATGGGAAGATATTGAAGTTGAAAAAATCTTAATAAACCTTACAGAAAGCATAATGAAGTTTAACTATAGAGAAATATTGGTTGTTTGCATAACACAAAAATCTTTGACTCAATTTATCGATTACTTGAAAGAATAGAGGATAATTTATGAATACAATAGAAAAAAGTGCTCTTACAAAAATAAACAAAATACCAGAATTTGCAAATGTAATTGAGAAACTAACATTAGATAAGAAGATTAATTATAACGAAGCTAACTATTTGTTAAGTATAGCGTTAATCTTCTTTGACGAATACAGTAAAAATCTGAACAACAAGGCATATTTTGAATTTGGATATTATTTAGTATTGAAATATTCTTTATTACAAAATGATTATAGACCACTTTATGATATTGCAATAAATTATGGATTTTATCCGATAGTGAAATTTATATCTGATAATAATATAAGTGAAGATATTAATATTTCAAACTTAATACTAGAAAAAGGACTTGAGTGCTATTCAAATAATGGATATGTAGAAACACTTGGACAATTTAATATAAGAAATAATATTATGTCGAGCAATAGTAAGGAAATTGCATATCTAGCACCAACATCATTTGGAAAAAGTGCAATTATATATGAACACTTAACTAATATTATTCTTGTAA
>CAMQTJ010000048.1 GCA_947037125.1 uncultured Holdemania sp. | reverse complement strand
CAACAGTAACACCTGTAAATGCTACAAATAAACAAGTTACATGGTCAACAAGTGAGGCTTCAATTGCAACAGTTGATACTAACGGTGTTGTAACAGGAGTAGCATCAGGTGATGTTACAATTAGTGCAACATCACAAGCTGATAATAGTATAGTGGGTTCTCTTTTAATTACAGTTACAGAACAAGAGGTTCCAGTAGTTGATGTAATAAGTATAGATATAATTGGAGATAGCGAAGTTGTAGAAGGTAGTCAAACAAGCCTTGTAGCACAAGTAAAACCAACTAATGCAACAAATCAAAAAGTATTATGGACAACAAGTGATGCAACAGTTGCAACAATTGATGCTAATGGAGTTGTAACAGGATTAACTGTAGGTAGTGTTACAATTACAGCAATATCACAAGCAAATCCAAGTATTGTCAAAGAGTACACAATGACTGTTACCGAAAAGAAAGCACCAATAGTATCTGTAACAAGTGTATTAATTAGTGGAGATACAGAAATTATCGAAGGTAATAAAACGACACTTACAGCAAAAGTATTACCTGAAAATGCAACAAATCAAAAAGTATTATGGTCAACAAGTGATAATACGATTGCCACAGTTGATGATAATGGCGTTGTAACAGCTGTTATGGATGGTAAAGTAGTTATAACAGCGACTGCTGATGGTACAAAAATTAGCGATACTTATACAGTTACAGTTAAATCTGTAAAGCCAACGCCAATTCCACCAACACCAGTACCACCAACACCAACTCCAACAATTAAACCTAATCCAACTAAAAAGCCAGTAGTTAAGCCAACACCAACTACTGAAACTGAAGTAAAAGAACAAGTTTTAGTTAATGAAGAAAATGGTGTAAAAGTATCATTTACTGAAAATTTTGATAATGATATTAAATTAGTTGTTGAAAAAATGGATGTTGAAAATCTTGATGAAACAATTACTGTTGTATTAAATGGCAAAGAAGTGTTATTGTCTATGTACGATATTGCATTAATGATTAAAGATACTAAAGTTCAACCTGATGGATCTGTAAAAGTTATATTAACATTAACTGACGAACAAATCGAAAAATATGAAAACTTTAAAGTTATTCATATTACAGATGACAAAGTTCAATCAGAAATAGAATTTACTTTAGTAGGTAATAAAATTGAATTTGAAACTGATGAATTCTCATTGTTTAGTATTGTAGGTGTTGAAAAACAAGAAATCGAGCCAACAGTACAACCAACTACAACACCTGAAATAGTTGAAACAGACGATGAAGGTAATTCATTAATGTGGATATTTACAGGTATTGGAGCTTTATTATTAGCGATAATTGCAGTTGTTGTTATTAAGAAAAACAAACAAGAAGTTTAATTATTATCAGAATATTTAGTTAAATATTCTGATAATAGTAAGAGTAAATAAAAGGACTACCATTAAATGGGAGTCCTTTTATGTGTACATATATTAATTGAAGCTTAATAACCCCTAGTATTGATTCTATTATAATTTATAGCGTATTATTTGCTATAGATTAAATTTATTTCTTAACGTTATTTAAACCATTCACAAAATAAATTAAATATTTAAGTGTGGTGTTTAAATCGAATGTCAATCTTTCTTTTTAACTTAAACAGACGGTAAAAACATTTAGAAAAAGTAATGTTTTTGATGGTGTTTTAATTACTATGTGAAATGGGATATGATAATTAAAATAATAAGAAAGGTTTTGAAATTGTAATAGTTTAATAAATGTTAATATATATACGAGTAAAAAGACGTTAATAACATCTTTAATTTGTGTATCTTTATAATTGTTGTGCTGCTATAATATCAAATTAGATTATTTGATAATTATTTCAATGTTAATTTGAAAATATATGTAGGATATACAATGTCAGTTCTAATTTTTTTTGATGAAGTTTCACTATCAATAATAAATCCACATGATTTCATTAATGCACAAGAGGCTTGATTTTCTTGAGCTACATGTGCTGTAATAATTCTTGCTCCTTTATCATAAGCAAATGCTATTAATGCTTTTACCATTTCACTGCCATAACCATGTTTCCAAAAATCTTTATGTACACAATATCCAATATCCCAATGCTTTGGATCATCTTCTGGATAAATAGAACATGTTCCGATAAATTGTTGTGTGTCTTTACAAAAGGCAATAAATGCATAATTAGGATCTTGTTCAATATCTTTTAAAGTGTTGAATAGTTCTTCTACATCTTTATAGTATGGGTCATGCAGATACTTCCCCATCTCAATATCACCCCATATAGAAAATGCTAGTGGTGCATCAGATTGCATTAAATTTCTAATAACTAAGCGATTTGTTACAATGTTTGAAAAAGTCATAATATAAATCTCCTTTATAAATAGATGTTTATATCATAATTATATCATAATTAAAAATTCATAGTTAAAATTACAACTAATGTAATAATATCTTACAATAATTTAATTTTTTCCTTTTAGTATTCCATTAATTGTAACACTAACACCAGCCTTAGCATCTTTATTAACATTACCAGTTACACATAAGTCACATCCAGCTGTTGCATTATTACCAATATTACCATGTATTGTAAGATCACATCCAGCAGTTGCATTATTTGCTATACTTGTACAATTGATGTCACATCCAGCTTTGGCATCGCCTAATATTTCTGAACATTCGATACTAACATAACTAATTACATTATTTATATTTCCTTCTAGGTTTATAACAACATTATCTAAATCATTACACGTCTGTAATAATTGTTGTCCTTTAAAGCAACATATTCTAATGTTATCATCGTTTGGTATGGTAGAGTTTGTGTTGTAATTTGAACTAATATTAAACAACTTATCAATGCTTACTTCAAAGATATTTGCTAAAGTTGGAAGTAATGAAATATCAGGGCTTGAAAGTTTATTTTCCCACTTTGATACTGCTTGAAATGATATGTCTAATTTGTTAGCTAATTCTTCTTGTGTGATTTTAAGTTTCTTACGATAATAGCATATATTTTCTGCAAGTATTTCTGTATAATTTTGATTTTCCATAATGGACCTCTTTTCTATAGTTTAATTATAGTCATAATACTAACTTGAAACTAGCAACTATAAGTTGAATGCTATTCAACTGTTGGTTGAGTTAATTATATATATTATATTTTAAAATGTAAACAATAAAAAAAGTGAGGTATTAGCTCACTTTGAAAATATTTATTGATTAGTTGTTTCTTGAAGTACAACTTGAACATTAACTAATTTACCATCACGATTAAGTGTGATGTTTATTGTATCTCCAACTTTATATGAAGATAGTGTAGTTGACATTGATTCAAAAGATTCTACGATAATATCATCAATTGAAACAAATAAATCACCTGCCATAATTCCTGCTGCTTGTGCTGCACTGTTTTCAATTACTTCAACAACATAAACGCCTAATTGATTTAGACCTAGTTGCATTGCTTCTTCTTGTGTTTGAATATCATAAATTCTTACACCAAGTGATGGTCTTCCTGCAACATAACCAGTTTCAATTAATTGTTTACTAACTTCTTTTACTAAATTAATTGGTATAACAAACCCTAAACCTTCAATATCACTTCCAGCCTGTTTTGCTACAACAATACCAACTAGTTCACCATTTGAATTAAATAATCCACCACCAGAATTTCCAGGGTTAATTGCTGCATTTGTTTGTAGTAAACTCATTGTTTTACCACCTAAAACTATTTCTCTGTCTAAGGCACTAATTATTCCATCAGTTACTGAACCACCAAGTTCTCCTAATGGATTACCTATGGCAATTACTTCACTACCTACAACTAAACTATCACTATCACCAATTACTGCACATTTTAAATTTTTTGCATTAACTTTAATAATAGCAATGTCTGTAACAGGGTCAGTAGCAATTAATTCTGCTTCTAGTTGTGTTCCATCGTTTAAGATTACATTTATTGTACTTGCTTGATCAATGACATGATTATTTGTAACAATATATCCATCACTTGATATGATAACACCAGATCCTGCACCTTGGGTTACATATTGTGATGCCCACATTGAATTAGTAACTTGTTCTGTTTGGATTTCTACAACCGAATCTGCAACTTGATTAACTACATTAGTAGTACTAGTTTGTATGATGTTTGAATCATCAACAGGTGGTTGTGTACCTTCATAAATTACTGTTTTATTCATGTTGTTGATAAAGTATACAGTCATATATGATGAAACAGATGAGGCTAATATCGCAACTACAAGACATAGTGCTATAACTTTGAAACCGATTTTATTACTTTTTTCTTTACTAATTTTTTTATCATTTTTAATATTTTGATAATCCATATTTGGAATATCATTAATTTGATCATCATTAGTTGGGTTATCAATTATTTCCACAACTTCAACAATGCTTGGTTCAGGATTTGTGTTTGGTTCTAATGTTTTAATTGTTACTTCATTACTATTGATTAAATCTTCTTTATTTTCATCTGACATGTGTATTATATCTCCTTTAAGATTACTAAAGTATATAATACAAATGTGGATTTATTATGTTATTTGTGTGAAGTTTAACTGAACTATTTTATACATTCATAAACAGCTTTTACACCATCAAGGGCACTTGAGATAATACCACCAGCATATCCTGCACCTTCACCAATTGGATATAACCCTTTAGTGTTGATACTTTGCATATCGCTATTTCTTGTAATTCTTATTGCTGATGATGAACGTGATTCAACACCTGTAATAACACCATTGATAAAACCTGGCATTTTCGCATCAAAATCAATAATTGCTTGCTTTAAACATTTATTAACTTTTTCGCTAAATAAATTATTTAAATCAACACATTTATAACCTAATTGATAAGTTGGTTCAATTAGTAAATTAGCACTAACTTGATTATTGATATAATCAACTGCATTTTGTACAGGTGCTTGGTAATTACTACCACCTAAAATATAGGCTTGTTTTTCTAATTCATCAATATATTGTAATCCACCAAAAGTTGTATCTTCAAAATCATTTTTATTGATTTGTACTAATATTGCACTGTTTGCATTTTGATGATCTCTTTTTGAATATGACATACCATTAACAACTAAGCGATTGTTTGCACTAGAAGCTGGAACTACATAACCTCCAGGACACATACAAAAAGTATAAACACCTACATTATCAACATTTGTTACTAAACGATATTCTGCTTGTGGTAATAATGTTTTATCTTCAGCTTTTTTATATTGGCATTCATTTATAAACTTTTGTGTATGTTCTATTCTTACACCGATGGCAAATTCTTTATTTTCGATATGAATATTTGCTTTTTGTAGTTTTTCATATGTATCTTTTGCACTGTGTCCAATTGCTAAGAAAACGTGGGTAGAATTGTATACTGTACCATTAACCATAACACCTGTAATTTGTTCATCTTGAATTACAAAATCATTAACACAGCTATTAAAATTAAATTCTCCACCTAATTCAATAATTGTATTACGAATGTTGATAACTATTTGACGTAGTTTATCAGTTCCAATATGTGGATGTGCCATATAGGCTATTTCAGGATTTGCACCGTGTTTGATTAATTCATCTAAAATATAATTGACTTTAATGTCTTTGATGCGACTTGTAAGTTTTCCATCAGAAAAAGTACCAGCTCCACCTTCACCATATTGAACATTAGATTCTTCATTTAAGATTCCGTTATTCCAAAAGTTTTCAACATCGACTACTCTATTTTCTACAGTTTGTCCACGTTCAAAAATAATTGGTTTTAAGTTTGCTTGTGCTAAAGCTAAAGCAGCAAACATACCAGAAGGTCCAAAACCTACAACAATTGGGCGATCAAGTAATACTTGATTACATTTTATTTTTGGCATTTGAAGCTTTTCATATTTAACGATGTTAACATTTTTTTTAACTAATTTTGTTTCAAGTTTATGATCCTTTAATTTTAATGCAACACTTAACTTGTAACATGGAACCTTTCTTGCATCTAGTGATTCTTTTAATATTTGACAACTAACTATTTCTTTATAGTCAAATTTGAATTTATTGCTAATAAATTCCTTTAAATCCAAATCTTTGTAATTTATTTTACACTCTAATTGATTTATCTGTATCATACTTACTCCTTTTTTGTTATTATACATGATATAATCATAAAGAAGGAGAAAATATTATGAAAAAATTATTAATTTTAGCAATTTGTTTGATATTAGTTGGTTGTTCAACAGAAAATGGTGATAAAAAACCTGAAACAACACCAACAGCAACACCGGTTATAACAGAAACTAGTGATACTGGTGATAAAAATGAAGAAAATACCGAAGAAGACAAAAATGACGGTGAAGATCAACAAAAAGAGGATGGTCAAGGTGGTAACAATGAGACAACAGGTAATGCTGGTGAAGATACAGATGTTATATCAAATCCTGAATTTAACGAAACTAGTTTAAGTGCAAGTTTTGTTGAAAATGTTGATGGTGATAAAACTACAATAACATTTAATGATGATAATACATTTGAAACAAAATTAAATATTTGTAGTACATTTGAAAATATGAATGGTGAATATACAAAAGATGGTTCTGATATTGTTATGTGGTTTAATGAACCAGAAAATTATGTAGGTTATAAATTTAAATTTACTTTAGAAAACGATACACTTACAATCAAACCTGATTCTGAATTTTTCAGTTGTTCAGGTGTAGATGCGTATACAATCAATAAATAGGAGAATAGTATGAAAATAGGATTTGTGTCTTTAGGATGTTGTAAAAATTTAGTTGATAGTGAAAGAATTATGGGTTTATTAAAAAATAATGGTTGTGAAATTGTAAGTGATCCAAAACTTGCTGATACAATCTTTGTTAATACATGTGGGTTTATTGAACCTGCAAAAGAAGAAGGTATTAATACCATATTAGAAATGGCAGAATATAAAAATTATAATTGTAAAAAATTAATTGTTACAGGATGTCTTGCTAAAAGATATAAAAATGATTTGATCAGTGAAATACCTGAAGTTGATTTATTTATTGGTAATGATGAATATGCAATGTTACCACAGTTATTAAATTCTGAACTTAATCTTGATATTAAAGGTGAATATGGTAAAAATACTCGTCTTTTAGCAACTAAGCCATGGATTGGTTATTTAAAGATAGCTGATGGATGTGATAATTGCTGTACTTATTGTGCAATACCATTAATTCGTGGTGGATATAAAAGTTTTGAACTTGAATATTTAGTACAAGAAGCTAAAGACTTGGCAGATGGTGGTGTTAAAGAACTTGTAGTAATTGCTCAAGATACAACACGATATGGTTTAGATCTTTATGGTGAACGTAAATTAATTGCTTTATTAGCTGAACTTAATAAAATTGAAAATCTTCATTGGATTCGTGTTTTATATACTTATCCTGATGAAATTGATGATGAACTAATTTATGGTATGAAAAAATTAGATAAAGTTTTACCTTATTTTGATATCCCTATTCAACATGGTGATAATGAAATGTTAAGACTTATGAATCGTCGTGGTTCAATTGAAAGTATTCAAGTAGTAATTGATAAAATCAAAGAAGTTTATGAACAACCAATTTTTAGAACAACTATGATTGTAGGATTTCCAAATGAGACTGATGAAATGTTTGAAAATTTATTAGCATTTGTTAAAAAAGTTGAGTGGGATAGACTTGGTGCCTTTACATATTCTAAAGAAGAAGATACAATTGCTTACAATATGGAAAATGAAGTTGATGAAGATGTTAAAAACGAACGTTTTGATAAATTAATGTCATTACAAACAATTATTGCTGATAAAAAAAGTAAAGAATTGATAGGTAGTGTTCAAGAAGTTATCGTGGAAAAATTTGATGGACTAAGTCATAAATATTATGGTAGATCATCTCATAGTGCACCAGATGGTATTGATGGTAGTACAATTTTCACATCAGATATTGATCTTGAATTTGGTAGTTTTGTTAAGGTATTAATAACAGATACTAAGAGTCATGATTTATATGGTAAAATGATTTAAAATAATAAAAATAATGTGCACCTGTTGGTAAATGTAACTGTTTACTTACGGGTGTTTTTTATATTGGAAATATGTTAATAAAATGATATAATGAGTATATATTAGTAGGAGAAAATAAAAATGAAAAATGTAATTGGTATTGATTTAGGTGGAACAAATGTTAGAGTTGCTAAAATTAATGAAAATGGTGAAATTTTACAAGAGTTAAAAAGCCCTTCTTATGGTCTTGAAGGACCTGAAGTTGTTGTTCCAAATCTTGTGAATTTGATCAAACAAATCGATGACTATAAAAATTGTGCAGGTATTGGAATTGGTGTTCCAGGTCCTGTTGATACAGTTAATAAAATTATGACATTATCAAGTAATCTTACAGGATTTACAAATTACCCTATGGCTAAAATTCTTGAAGAAGCAACAGGGTTAGATGTTTATATCGACAATGATGCAAATGTTGCAGGTCTTGCTGAAGCATTAGTAGGAGCTGGTAAAGGTGATCCTATTGTTTATTACACTACAGTATCTACAGGAATTGGTGGGGCTATGGTTATTAATGGTAAATTAATGTCTGGTCGTGCAGGATATGCTGGTGAAGTTGGTAATTTGATTGTTGATCATACAAGAGAATCTTTTAATAATCTTAATAAAGGTGCTACAGAATCAGAAGCAAGTGGTCGTGCTATTACTCGTAAAGGTCAACAAATCTTTGGTGATTGTATTGAATCAGCAGGTGATGTATTTAAACTTTATACAGAAAATGATCCTCAGGCAATTGAACTTGTTGATCAAGTTTGTATGGATTTAGCAATTATGTTTTCACATGTTGCTCATATCGTTGATCCTAACTGTTTTGTAATTGGTGGTGGAATGCTTAAATCTAAAGAAATTTGGTTTGATAAAATGATTGCAAACTATAAAACTTTAGTTCACCCTGGTATGGCAGATATTCCATTTAGAACAGCATTGCTTGATGAACCTGGAATTGTTGGGGCTGCAATGTTACCAATTTCATTTGGTAAATAATTATGATTAATCAAGAATTATTAAATAAATATGCTGATTTAGCAATTAAATCGGGTTGTAATATACAAAAAGGGCAATTGTTAATTATTAATGCACCAGTTGATTGTGCTTTTTTCGCAAGAGTTTGTGCTCAAAAAGCTTATGAAGCAGGAGCAGGACGCGTTGTTGTTCAATACAATGATGAAAACTTATCACATTTAGATTATCTACATGTAGCAACTGATGAACTAAAAAAAGTATCACAATGGCAAATTGATCGCAAACAAGAACAAATTGATAATAAGTGTTGTATGCTACATATTGATTCTAAGATTCCATCAATTCTTCAAGATATCGAACCTAGTAAAATTCAAGAAGTAATGATGTCTTTACAGACTGCAATGAAAAAATTTCGTTATTATACAATGGCAGATCATGGTCAATGGTGTATAGTGGCAATACCTAACTTATTGTGGGCTAAAAAAGTATTCCCTGAATTAAATGATGAACAAGCAGTAGAAAAGTTATGGGATGCAATTTTAAAATCTGTTATGGTTAATGAAGAAAGTGATGCAGTTAATAATTGGGATTTTCATAATCAACAAATTTCAAAACGTGCAACAATTCTAAATGACCATGCATTTAAAGCAATTAAGTTTAAAAATGATTTAGGAACTGACTTATGTGTAGGTCTTGTTGAAAATCATATTTGGGCAGGTGGCGATAGTATGACTGTTGGTGGGGTTAAATTTAATCCTAATATGCCAACTGAAGAAATCTTTACAATGCCTCATAAATATCGTGTTAATGGTAAAGTTGTTAGTACTAAACCATTAAATTATAATGGCGTACTTGTAGAGGATTTTGAAATTGATTTTGTTGATGGTAAAGCAGTAAGTTATAGTGCTAAAAATAATCAAGAGGCATTAGCTAATCTAATTAATTTAGATGAAGGTAGTTGTTATCTTGGTGAAGTGGCACTAATTTCACATGATTCACCAATTAGTTTAAGTAAAATTTTGTTTTATAACACTTTATTTGATGAGAATGCTTCATGTCATCTAGCACTAGGTAGTGCTTATCCTACAAATGTTGTGGGTGGAACTGATATGAATGAAGAACAGATGGAAGCTGTTGGATGTAATAGTTCAATGACTCATGTTGATTTTATGTTTGGATCTAAGTGTATGAATATTGTTGGTGTTAATAATGATGATAGTGAAGTAGTTTTGTTTGAGAAAGGTAATTTTGTTATTTAATAAAATTTTGGGAATATTATGAGTTTTCATATATCGGATTTAAAAAAATTTAACCGTTGTCCAAGAATGTTTTTTAATAGTTTGCATGCACCAAAACAGCCATTTAATCATTATTATCGTATGGATGAAGAAATTACTAGTTTAGTTATGCAAAAGCTTAATATAACAGAATGTTTTTTAGGACAAAAAAATGATGCTTGTGATAAAAGTTTAGAACAATTACAAAATTTTGAATATCTTGTTAAGGCACGTTTTGAGTATAATAATCTTAGGGTTAAAATACCTATTATACAAAATTGTGATGATGGGATAAATATAAAATTTATTAACATTGCTAATTTTCCAAAAGATGATGATGTTATGTATTATGTTTATAATATTTGGGTTTTAGAAAAACTTGGATTAAAAATAAATGAAATATCAATCATTCATTTAAATAAGAATTATGTACGTAAAGATGAATTAGATGTTAATGAATTATTTATCGAAAGTTATGATTTTTATAATGTTAAAGGTAACGTAAGTTGTAATATTAAAAAACTGATTAATCGTCGAATGTTTGATATAGGTGATGCACTTAAACGTATGACTCATGTTGCAACTTTAGATGATTTAGAATATAAAAAAAATAAAATGTGTACAAAACACAATAAGTGTCAATTTTATGATCAATGTTTTGATGAAACAATTGAAGATAATTCAATCTTAACATTGGTTTCTTCGCAACATAAAAATGATATGTTTAAATCAGGTATTAAATATTTAAAAGATGCTGATTTTGATCTTATTGAAGGTAGTAAACTTCAATATGCACAAATTATGGCAGATAAAAATGATGGATTATTTGTAGATCGTTTAGCATTGCAAACTTGGGTAAGTAATAAAATTATCTATCCAATAACTTTTATCGATTTTGAATGGGATACTTATGCTATTCCAATGTATCCTAACTTAAAGCCATTTGATGTTGTTTGTTTTGAATACAGCGTTCATGTGCTTAATGAAGATGGGAGTATGACACATCAAGATTTTATTGGTACTAAAGATTGTCGTGAAATGTTTTTGAAAAACTTAATCAATGATGTTGAAGAATCTGGTAGTGTTATTGCGTTTAATGCAGAAGGTGCTGAAAAATTACGTTTATTAGAACTTGGTAATCAATTTCCAAGATATAAGCGTCGTATAAATAAAATCGTTAATCGTTTAGTTGATTTAAGTATACCTTATCAAAGTGGTATTATTTATAATACTAAAATGCGTGGTATGTATTCTTTAAAAGTGTTATTATCAGCTTTTAGTGAACAATTATCATATAAGGATATTTCAATTAATAATGGTATGGAAGCTGTTTATAAATGGCGTATGATTGATCGTGATGAACTGTTTGATTCTAAAGAAACCTTAGAAAACTTGTCTATTTATTGTGGATTAGATACTTATTCTATGGTGATTATATTTAAGTGGATTGATAATTATTTGAAAAATGTATAATTTTAATAATTAATATCATAATAATAATGTAATAATTGGATGTTGCATAATTCAACTATTTATAGTATTATAAAAGTCGTTCCAAATAAAAGGAACAAAAGGAGATTATTATGAAAAAATTATTAGTTTTATTATTAGCTATGCTTACTCTTGCAGGATGTTCTTCAAATTCTGAAAATATTGATCCAACACCAACGCCTACTACAACACCTGTAGTAACTGAAACTCCATCTGGTGAAGATGAAGTTGTTGAAATTGATGCTGAAGTTGCAGAAATCCTTACAACAATTTTAGACGGTGTTCAATATGGTTCTATGCAAAATGCAATTACTGATGAAAACATCGGTACAATGTTATTCATTGATCCAATTGAAGGTTTAGTTGGTGCAAGTGCTGATGCTATGATCGGTTCTCAAGCTCACTCAGTTGTATTAGTACGTGTTCCTGAAGGAACAGATGTTGCTACAGTTGCAGCTGATATTGAAGCAAATGTTGATCCACGTAAATGGATTTGTGTTGAAGCTGAAAAAGTTGTTGTTGAAACTAAAGACAACTATATCTTATTAGTTATGTCAGATGCAGAAACAACAGATTTAATCGTTTCAAATTTCACAGCTGAATAGTTAAATAATTGCCCTTCATTGAATAACATTGAAGGGCATTAATTTTATATTTTTTATAAGGAGGGTTTTATGTTATTTTCTAGTATTTCTTTTTTGTATGTGTTTTTACCAATTGTTTGTTTTATTTATTTTATTGTACCAAAGAAGTTAAGAAATTTAACTTTATTAATAGCAAGTTTATTCTTTTATATATATGGTGAACCAGTATATACTTTATTACTTGTTTTTTCTTCGTTATCAGATTTTATTCATGCGAAGTTCATTTATAAATATGCTGATACTAAAAAATCAAAATATTTACTTATATCATCGTTAATTATTAATCTTGGTATGTTAGGATTTTTTAAATATATTGATTTTATCATTATTAGTATAAATAATATATTTAATTTAAATGTTGAAGTATTAAATATTCCTTTACCAATAGGTATAAGTTTTTTCACATTTCAAACAATGTCATATAGTATTGATGTTTATATGAAAAGAGTTAAGCCTCAAAGAAGTTTAGTTAATATGGGGACTTTTGTTTGTTTATTTCCACAATTAATTGCAGGTCCAATTGTTCGTTATACTGACATTGAAAAAGAATTAGATAATCGAAGTGTTAGGTTAGATATGATCTCAAATGGTATAAAAAGATTTGCAATAGGACTTGGTAAAAAAGTTATGATTGCGAATTTAATGGGTGAATTTTGTGCTATGTTTAGACTTGTTGAAGGTAAATCAGTAGTATTTTATTGGTTGTATGCTATTGCGTTTTCATTGCAAATCTTTTTTGATTTTGCAGGTTATAGTGATATGGCTATTGGTTTAGGATCAATATTTGGCTTTAAATTTCCAGAAAACTTTAATTATCCATTTATTGCATCATCAATCACTGATTTTTGGCGTAGATGGCATATGACATTGTCTAGTTGGTTTAAAGATTATGTTTATATACCTTTAGGCGGTAATCGTGTTTCTAAGGTTAAATGGTACCGTAACATCTTTATAGTGTGGTTTTTGACAGGTCTTTGGCATGGAGCTGCATTAAACTTTATAATATGGGGATTATTTTTTGGTTTGATATTAGTTTTAGAAAAACTATTTATTTTAAATTTATTACAAAAAGTAAAACCATTATTTAGGCATTTATATGTAATATTAATTGTATTAATTAGTTTTGTAATCTTTAATGCAAGTACAATGACACAATTAATGAATGATTTAAGGTCAATGTTTATGTTCAATAATTTACCTTTTATAACAGTTGAAACTATTTACTATTTTAAAAGTTACATAGTAATTTTATTAGTTGCATTAATTTTATCAACACCTATTGTACCTATTATTACAAATAAAATAAAAAATAGTAAATATCAAAATATTACTTTATTAATTGAACCTATTTTTATTGCTTTAGTTTTAATTGTTACAACTGCAAGTTTAATTGATGGTTCATTTAATCCATTTTTATATTTTAGATTTTAGGAGGAAAAATTATGAATAATAAAAAATATTTAATTAATATTATTGTATTCTTTACTATAATTGCATTTTTTAGTTTTGGTTTTTTACTTAAAGAAACAGATGAATTTTCTGCAAGTGAAAGACGGGCGCTACAAGATTTCCCCACTATGAATATTGATACAATCGTAAGTGGTAAATTTACTAAACAGTATGAAAAATATTTGCTAGATCAATTTATGTTTCGCGATGGTTTTAGAGGGATAAATTCTAATGTTCGTTTTAACTTATTAAAATTTAGTGACTATAATAATTTATATATGAATAATGATTATATATCTAATTTTGAGCCAACTATGGATGAAAAACAAATAAAATATGCTATTAGCAGAGTAAATTATGTAATTGATAAGTATTTACAAGATAGTGAAATCTATTATTCAATTATACCTGATAAGAATTATTTTATGCATGAATTTAATAATACTATTAGTTATGATTATCATGAATTAGAAAAGTTAGTAAGTGATAATATTAATAGTGATAATTATATCTCAATTTTTGATGACTTATCACTTGATAGTTATTACAAAACTGATTTACATTGGGATCAAAGTAAAATAATTGATGTAGCTAATACATTATTAAGTGGTATGGATAATCCAATGTTTAGTGACATCAACAATTATACAGTTAATACCTTACAACCTTTTAATGGGGTTTATTATGGTCAATTAGGGATGAATATTGATAGTGAATCATTATTGTACCTTACAAATGATGCAATCGAAAATTGTGTTGTTACAAGTGCTGAAATTAATGGTGACTTAAAAATTTATGATGATAATGATTTTAATAATGTAGATAGTTATGATGTATATTTAAAAGGGGCACAAGCAGTATTAGAAATAACAAATCCTAATAGTACAAACGATAAAGAATTAATTATTTTTAGAGATTCTTTTACAAGTAGTTTGACGCCGTTAATGATAGAAAGTTATAGTAAAATAACTTTATTAGATTTACGCTATATTCACAGTGATATACTAAGTCAATATGTTACATTTGATGGTCAAGATGTTTTGTTTTTATATAGTACAACTATTTTAAATAATGGTGCAATCTTTAAATAGTTGTGGTAAATGAAATAAAAATTGATAAAAAAATGTTTATTAAAAGCACCGTATTTTGCTCGGTGCTTTTATTTTTGTAAGTATTTTGATAAAATCACTTTCGTTGTACAAAATCATTATGATATTCGAATTATAAATAATGATACATTCTATAAATAATTGTTGTAATTATTTTGTTTTTTGTTATGATTAATAACGGAAATATAGGTGATTGTATGAATAAAATAAACGAAGATTTAAAAAGTGTTCTAATGATTATTGCAGGTTCTACAATCTTTGCGATATCCTTTAATAAATTCATTATTCCTTTAAACTTATTTAGTGGTGGAGGACTTGGTCTGGCACAATTAATAAACAATGCATTAGGTTATTATTTAAAAACTGAATTAGCAATGTCAGGTATTATTAATCTATTAATTAATATTCCTTTATTTATCATTGCTTATAAACTATTAAGTAAACGTTTTTGTTTTACTACCTTATTAAGTATATTAACTCAGTCAATTGTTTTATCTCTTGTTTCAATCCCAAAAGTCCCTATAATGGATGATATACTTGCGAGTTGTGTGATTGGTGGTATTGGTTGTGGTGTTGGAGTAGGAATTGTACTTTTAACTCGCGCATCTAGTGGTGGAGTTGATATTATTGGTATGTATTTATCAAAGAAATTTAAAAGTATGAGTGTTGGTAAGGTAACTAATATTTTTAATATTATATTATTTAGTGTATGTGCATATTTTTATGATTTACCAACTGCTATTTATTCAATTATATTTTGTTGTGTTATGTCATTTGTTGTGGATAAAATTCACCTACAAAATATTGAAGTTAGTTTAATGATATTTACAAAGAATAAACAAGTTAAAAAAATGATCATGAAAGATTTTATAAGAGGTATCACATATTGGAATGGATTAGGTGGGTATACAGACAGTGAAACTGATGTATTAGTAACAGTTGTATCTAAATATGAAATACTTGCTATTAAACGTAATATAATTGAAATGGATAAAGATGCTTTTATTATTATCAATGAAAATCTAAAAGTTGCAGGCAGTTTTGAAAAACGTATTTTATAGGAGGTTATCATGAGTAGACAAGATAAAATTCTCGATTTAGCTACAAGTGCTGGCTGTGTACTTTTAGAAAGTGGTGCCGAAGTGTATCGCGTAGAAGATACAATTTGTCGTATTTGTTATAATTTTAAGATGGATAGTGCTGAATGTTTTTGTATGCCTACAGGAATTTTTACAAGTACAACATATGAAAATAAAAACTATACAAAAGTTGTACGAATTAAAAGAAGAAGTACGGACTTAGCTAAAATTGATATGATTAATCAATTATCAAGAGATGCAATTAATTTAAGTGTAGAACAATTTGAAGAAAAGCTGAATTATATTATTGATTTTAAACATTATAGCTTAAAAGTAGATATGTTTTTTGCAGCTTTAGGTGCTTTTGGTTTTACTTTAATATTTGAAGGTTCTTTAATTGAGGCTTTATGTGCTTTTATGATTGGTTTTATTATACGTTATGTAAGTGTTATATTTGATAGAAAACAAATTAATCCATTTTTTAGTGTTTGTACATGTTCACTTACTTTGACACTAATTGCATTATTCTTATTTAAATTTAATTTTATAAATAACTATGATAATGTTATTGTAGGTTCTATAATGTTACTTGTTCCAGGTCTTGCGATTACTAATGCCCTTAGGGATACAATTGCTGGTGATTTAGTATCAGGTATAACAAGAGGTGCTGAAGCTTTTTTGACAGCTGTAGCGGTTGCTTTAGGCAGTGGTATGGCGATGTCGTTTTGGATAATGATGGGAGGTATATTATAATATGCTTGCTGTTATTGGTTCATTTTTAGCTACTTTAGGATTTGGAATTATGTTTAATATCAAAGGTAAAAAATTAATTGTTGCATCATTTTGTGGTGTTATTGGTTATATAAGTTATTCTAGTTTAATTAATTTTGGTGTTTCTATTAATACATCATTATTTATAGCTGCTTGTGTTTTTACCTTTTATGCCGAAATTATGGCAAGAAGATTAAAAACCCCAGTTACAACTTTTATTATTTGTGCTTTAATCATCTTAGTACCAGGTAATGGAATGTATCAAACAATGCTGGCAATTATACAAGGCAATCCTGATTTAGCTATTAATTTGGGTATTGCAACTATTGCGAATGCGGTATCGCTATCATTAGGGACTATATTTATATCTACTATTAGTAAATTGTTTAAAAATTAATGAGAAAAACAGCGTTATAAAATAAAATATATAAAGTAAAATAATTAGATTAATATATCAAATTTATAAGAATATTAAAAAAATGTTATTTAGAGTTGAAGATATTTATTATTCTAATGGGATGTTGTAAAAATTATTCATAATTTCAAAAGAGGTGCCCCAAACTTAACTGGGGTTTCTACTAATTAAGCAACAAACTAACTTGGG
>CAMQTJ010000047.1 GCA_947037125.1 uncultured Holdemania sp. | reverse complement strand
AATAATGATAAATACCGATGAGTATCAGTCAGGTAAAAAAAGAATAGTTGATTTATTTGCTGAATTAACTACTAGCATAAATTCCGATAATATAATTAAACTTTCAGACGACATAAAATTATTAAATAGTAATATTCCAATTAAAAAGAATACGAGTGATGGCAAATGTGTTTTATCTGGATCAACGAAGTTTTCTAAAGCAAGAAATATTCCTGACTTGAATAGTATATTGAAAAAAGGGGCACTTAATTATATACCTTTACTTAAAAGTGATGATAATCATAAGTGGCTTAGCTGGTTTGATACTGGTAAAAAATTCATAGATGATAGAAATAAATGTCCTTTTTGCAATTCTGATTTACCTGCTGATATCGATGATACTTTTGATAACATCGACAATTCTGTTAAATCTACAACACTAAAACAAAATGTTGAAATAAAAAAAATTATATCAGCTAATGAAAAATATATGTCTGAATTTAACAAAACTTTACTTACTAATATTATTAACTCTAGTAAATTATTGACTGATGAAGAATTGACAAATCTATATGAATTAGTAAATAATTTTAATATTGAACAAGCAAAACTCCAAAATTTAATATCACTAAATGTCACTAAAATTAAACAAAAGCATGAAAATAATGAATTAGTTGATTTCTTAAGAGAAAATATAATAAGTGTTAGTTTCATTAATGATTTATCGATTGAATTCAAAGAAGATGTAGAAAAGATAAATGATGTTGTTAATAAAATAATATTAAATTCAGATGATATTAATAAAGTTGCTACAGACTTTGCTGCTAAATTAAATAGCCTAATTGAAAATAAAGAAGAATATATAAATGATTTTTTGAAAATTGCAGGAATTCCATATTATATTAAAATTATACCAATAAATGACACAAAGTTTAAAACTATACTTAAACCAATTAACTCAGAAGATGATGTATCTGAAAATAATTTAAGTTTTGGTGAAAAGAATGCTATTTCATTAATGCTGTTTTCACTTGAAGCAAATGAAAATAATGATGTAATTATACTTGATGATCCTGTTTCTTCTTTTGATAATAATAAAAAGTTCGCAATTTTATATTATATTTTCACTAAGGAATGTGCAGTGTTTGAAAATAAAACAGTTATCTTGTTTACACATGACTTTGATATAATAGTTGATTTTACATATAAGAATGAATTTAGCAAAACAAAAAATAAATGTTATTTTTTGAAAAATAGTGCTGGTGTATTAACATCTAATAAGATAAGAAAAAAAGATGTAAAATACACAATAAAAAAGTGGGAGAAAAATGCTAAAAACACTACATTAGATTCTATAATAAGAATAGTTAATTTAAGAAAATATTTACAGTATACTCAACCGAAAGAAGCAGTAGCTATAGATGTTTTATCATCATTAGAGCATAATAATGAAAAACCTATGAAACTTATAGGTGAAGTTACAGTAGAAATAGATGATCAAATTGAAATTGATAATGCTATAGAAGTGATAAAAAAATATATTAATAATTTTGAATATTCACTATACTTAACAAAAATTAATAATAAAAAATTTATACTTTAATACACAAACATCAATTAAAAAGTTACAAATTTTGAGAATGATAATAAATTTAACGGAACAACAAGTCGAAAGTAAAGTTTTTTGGGATTATTTAACAACATATTATCATGTTGAAAATAATGAGATGACTTCACTGGATGAAGATAAATTTGACGTAATACCTGACTATATTATGAATATGGCAAATAACATAATTGAGGATATATTTAAAGATGAATAAATATAATTTTAATATTATATACTCATCCTATTGTAGTATTATGTGAATTAAAGGTGAGAATATGGAAAAGAAATTAAATATTAATTATTCTAAAAATGAAATAATTTATATGTAAATAGTGATCTATTCACTAATATGAGTAATTTCATACATGATATTGATTCTCTAGATGAAAATGGACAAAGGCTGAGATATAGTGAACAAAGAAATGGAGATTTAAGTCAAGAAGAATTTTTATGGGTGGATGAAAAAGAAATTTTAAATAATACAAAAAAAATTACAGAAAACATTGATTTAATAATATCGAAATAAGTATAAATAAAGAAACATTACTTTGTGTTTTATGTATTAATTGACTAGTACGATTAATGAAATAATATGTATTGTGTTACAGATTATTTTGAAATTTATTATTGAAAACTAAAAAATGAAATGGAGATTTTAGAAAATGAATAATAATTATGGAGTAGAAATGATTGATGTGAGTTCTTCAAATGTTTCAAGTATTGGATATAAATTAGCAACTCAAACACTTTATATAAAATTTGAAAATGGATCTTTATATGCATATAGAGATGTTCCAAGTATGCAATTTGACTGTTTAAAAGTTGCGTCATCAAAAGGTATATATTTGAACAGAAATATTAAAAAATTGTATAAATATGAAAGATTAGAGTGAAAATAATCTTCAATAATATATTGAAATATGGATATAAAACAATATAAATGTATGACAAATAATCGATTTTAATAATTCTGGACTAGATTTTAAATTAGCTTAAAATAAATATTACTGTTTAATATTAATGAATACCTTATTTATTTAGCCACCTAGAAGATAATCAGCAATAGTAGTTATAAATATATTGAATTATCTTTAATAGTAATAAGCTAACAAAAAATACCAACAAATGGATTTTAATATTTATGTGTATGAGTATTGGTATAATTAATATTAGATAATAATTATACCAAGAAACGTAAAAATTAAACAAAAACTATAGTTACAATCGATTATAGGTGCTAAAGTATAATATACGATAAAAACGATGATAATTTAAGGGGATGAAGTACATATGAGAGCGCATACTGTAATATTAGGAGCTGGAGCAACAATGGCGGCTATTCCAAATGGCGATAGAAATGGTAAAAAATCATCAGTTATGAATGGGATGATAAAAAAACTTGGATTAAGTGATTTAATCGAAAACATTAAATTAAATACTAAAAGCGATAACTTAGAAGATATATACTCTGAATTGTATTTGAAGCCTGAATATAAACAAATTATTTTTGAAATTGAAACTCGGTTATATAGATATTTTTCATCTTTGGAGTTACCTGATGAGCCTACAATCTATGATTTTTTAATATTAAGTTTAACTGAAAAAGATGCTATTGCAACGTTTAACTGGGACCCTTTATTAATTCAAGCATATATTAGATGTTCTGAGATTACAGAAAATTTGCCACATATTTTATGTTTGCATGGAAATGTGGCAGTTGGGTACTGTAAGGAACATAAAGAAAGAGGAACAAAGGATGCTATTTGTCCAATTTGCAAAAAACAATATCCACCCACTAAGTTACTGTACCCAATAAAAAATAAAGACTACAAAAATGATGAATACATAAAGAAAAATTGGGAAGCGTTAGATTTTATGATTAATAATTCATATATGCTAACTATTTTTGGATATAGTGCTCCATCTAGTGACAAAGAAGCAGTATCGTTGTTAAAAAACGCATGGGGAAATTTACAGGATAGGGAATTGGAAGAAGTTTCGATAATTGATGTAATTGATGAAGCAGAAATAGTTGATAAGTGGAAGGATTTTATTTGCTCACATCATTATAGATATTCTATTAATTTTTTTGACTCATACTTAGCAATGTTCCCTAGAAGAAGTTGTGAAACCGTTTTTGCTACATACTCGTTTAATATGCCAGCAGATAATTCCAAAGGATTTTACCAAGGAATGGATTGGAATGATTTGTACGAGATGATTGCTCCTTTAAAAAACGACGAAATGATAACTCCAAAAAATGAGATGTTACCACTTTATTATACTGATAAAAAATAATTTTTTTATCATATTTTAAATTGTTATTGCATTAATAGAAATAAAGTATAGTTACAATTATATATAGGTAAAACACCAGCATTATAGTAATCAAAAAAAATAGTTGAATCTGACTATATACTTAATAATGTGGTGTCTAATATGATTATATAGTATATTTAATCGTCCTCTTAAGATATAATCAGATAAGTTGATAATATATAAGTTATTGTCAACTTTAAATAATTCGCTTAAGAAATTTGTTATGGTCATAAACATCACTACAGTTATTATAGACAGATTCATCATAATTATATAAGTATATATACTAATATCAATCACTTACATATTTCATAAATAAACACCATTTAAATTCCTGCTACAAAGTAATTACCCCATAAACAACAATACATACATCATCTATAGTAAATCAATTACATACACTAATAAAAGCATATAGTAAATAATCACAAATATTTTACATATGCTTTTTAGGTTATTTAGTAAATAAAAGAAATAGCATTGATAATTAACTTATTCTTTATAAAAGCTCATAAATTTTAAAATGTATTGTATAATTGTAATTAGCTATTCAATTTAAAAGTAGGGGGAAATAAAAATGCCATATGAAGCCGGGGGAAGAGCAGATAAGAGTGGAAATAGATATGAAATAAGATGGGTCATTTATCAAATGATTAAAGTGTTGCAAGAAAAATTGGATTATGTAATATTAGAAGGAATTGGTGATGATGAACAAGGAGTTGATATCTGGATTGGTTATAAGGATGGTAATAGAGAAGGGCAACAATGTAAAGGAAGAAATGCTAGCAAGGAAAAATGGGATTTTGGGTCAATCAATTCTAAGGGGATTTTCACCAATTGGAAACTACAACTGGATAGAAATAAACAAACAAATGTTGCTCTAGTTTCACCTTTAAGCTTCATTTTTATGGAAGACTTAAATACAAGAGCACTTAACAATAACAGTAATCCACAATATTTTTATAATTATCAAATATTAGAATCAAGTAAAGAATTAATAGATTTTTTTCAAAAGTTTTCTAAGGTTATGGGACTAGATTATGAAAATGATGAAGATTTATCTAAATGTGTTGATTATATAAAGCGTATTAAATGCCGCCAAATACCAGATTCTGAGTTAAAGGAAATTATAACTACAAAAATAGGATATCTTTTAATAGGGGATGAGTTAAATATTTATAATGCATTTACTACTTGGATTATAGATGGTGATATATTAGGGAAAAAGATCACTATTTCTGTCTTATATGAATTTTTAAATGCATATAATATAAAATTGCGTAATCTTTCCGCAGATAATAAAATAAAACCTAGGATTGAACAACTAAATAATGAATATAGATCTTTATTTAATCCGTTAAAAAAAGGCTTAGTAGATCGTGAAGAATTTTCTATATGTAGAAATAGTATAAAACAGGGTAATTCCATAATTATACATGGAAAAGCTGGAATAGGCAAAAGTGGTTGTACTGAGGATATTATTAATTATTGTAAAGAAAATATTATACCGTATTTAGCAATTAAATTAGATAAAAGAATTCCTAGTGGTTCTGCTCAAAAATGGGGAGAAGCTATGGACTTACCAGCATCTATTGCACATTGCTTGGATAGTATATCTAGAAATGAAAAATCAGTATTAATTTTAGACCAATTAGATGCTTTAAGGTGGACTCAGTCACATTCAAGAGATTCACTTTTAGTTTGTACAGAAATTATAAATCAAATAATTCAATTAAATTTAGATAGAGAATTTAAAATTTCTATAGTCTTTGTTTGCAGAACGGTTGATATGGAAAATGATAATAATATCAAATCTTTATTCGATAATAAAAAAGAAAATATTATTTGGAAAAAATTGAGAGTTATGGAATTTTCTGAGGATATAGTAAAAAATGTTATTGGGGATAATTATGACAAATTAACTTTTAAATTGAGAGAGATGCTGAGAACTCCTAATAATTTATACATTTGGCAACAATTAGAGACAGACAAAGACTACAATGAATGCTATATGGCTAGTCATTTAATAGATAAATGGTGGGAACAATTAGTTGATAAATGGGAAAATTCTAATATTAATGGAACAAATATAATGCAAGCTAAAGAATGTCTAGTAGATAATTTTGTGAAAATTGGTAGAATGTATGTACCTTTGAAAATTTTAACAAACCATAGTATTTGTTTAAAATTCTTAGTGTCTAACGGTTTTCTATTAATTCAAAGTGAAAAAGTATCGTTTGTACATCAATCGATATTAGATAGCTTTTTAGCAGAAAAGATGTGTAATCAATATTATAATAATGAAGGAATAATATCTATTATTGGTATTAAAGAAAAACAAACACCTGGAAGAAGATATCAAATTCAAATTTTTATGCAAAGCTTATTAGAGATTGATAGTGAAGATTTTCTAAATGCAAGTAAAGAAATTTTAAATTCAGATCAAGTTAGATATTATGTTAAGTTCTTAGTTTTCGAAATTTTGAGTCAAGTGGAAATTACTGATAATAATATTAAAGATTTTATAATTAAATACTGCGAAGATGATGAATATTCTGTTCATATTATATCAAATATAATAGTGGGTAGACCTAATTTTGTAAGGATACTTAGAGATAATGGAATTTTAGATAAATGGTTTAAAATTAATGAAAAAAAAGATATTGCTATTAACTTAATTAGGAGTATTCATAAAAATTATGACTTAAAAGATGTTGAATTTATTGAAAAATATTCATTTAGAAATCAAAATGATGATGAAAGACTTGGTGAAATCTTATATAATCAGCCTGTAAATGACACTGATAGTTTCTTTGAGTTTAGGATGAAATATTATGAAAACTATCCACAATTTGATATAGATTATTTCGATTTTAATGAATTAATGAAATCGTCTCAAATACGAGCTACAAGAATACTAGTACATTTACTAGACAACCATACGCAACAAGATTCAAATCATAATAATCTTGAATTAGATGTGAATAATGTTGAAATTGATCCAAATAACAGCTTGGAAATCCTTAATATGCTTTTACCTTATGTACCTCTTGATATACAAGAAGTACAAAGTCATAGTGACTGGTCAGGACGGTATTATTTCTCAACTAATTTTAAAAGAGTATGTATTGAAGTTATTAAAAAATCGAATACTGCATTAATTTCCTTGAATCCAAAAGTTTTTTTCAGTTTATATCAAGATTTTATAGGGAATGGTAATTCTGTTTTTAATGAAATTATATTAGAGGCTTTTTGTTGCTTGCCTAAAGAATATAGTGATGATATTATTAACTATTTATGTGTTAATTTTGAAAAGTGTATATTTGAAGATACTAGTGGAAACGGAAATAAATTATTACTTGCTAAAAAAATAATTGCACAGCATTCTAAAAATTGCACGGATTCAATTTTTATGCATATTGAAAAAACTATTTACGAATATGTTCCTTTAAATATTTGTGAAATATATAAGGGAAGAGTGGATTACAATAAAGAAAAAGTAAGAAATCCAGAATATTGGAGTTTCTATGGAGACTTACAATTTGAACTTCTAAATAGTCTGCAAAATGAACGGTTGAGTAAGCAATCATTAGCTTTTTTAAATGTTTTAAATCGTAAATTCCCAGCGGGAACAAAAAAATACATATATTCAGATGGTATGAGTGGTGTTAGATCAACCCCTATAGACGGTAAGAAGTTAAGTAATAAAAGTTGGTTAGGAATCCTAAACAACAATAATAAAATCAATAGTAGAGAAAATCGATGGAAAGAACATTCAGGTAAGTTTATTGATAACTCACTCGAAGCATTTTCTCGAAGTTTTGCGACTGCTGTTTCAGAAAATCCGGAAAGAATGATAAAGTTAGTTCTTTCTATTAATAAAACTATTCCAAATACATATATTGATTCTATGTTTAGTGGTATAGCGTTCAGTAAGTCTATGGATAACATACCTCTAAAATTATTAGAAACAATTATTTTGAAATTCGAATATGATCATAACTCATTTAGAGCAAAAAATATTACTGAAATAATTGGAAAAAGATGTGACGATAAATGGTCGCAGTATACATTAAATATTTTAAAAGATATTGCAGCTAATCATATAGATCCCGAATTAGAAAACACCAATGTATTATATAATAGTAAGAATGAAATTATTACTATTCAAATGTTACAAAGCAAAATGATAAACTGTGTACGAGGACAAGCAGCAGAAACAATATCGCAGTTGTTATGGAGTGACTATGGATACTTTAGTGAATTTGAGAAGACAATAAAAAAAATCATAACAGACGAAAATCCTGCTGTAAAAATGGCTAGTTTAGATATTTTATTTCCTTCTTACAACATTGAAAAAGAATGGGCATCTGAAATTATTTTAAGGTTGTTCGAAGAAGATTCTAGGCTTGTTGGACATAATGGTAGTAAAAATATTCTTTTTCTAATATATGACCAACATCGTGAAAGAGTATTGAATATTGCTGAAACTTGCTATAATAGCAATACTGATGAATTAATTAAAATTGGATCACATATCATCGCTGAAATGTATTTAACAAAAAATGAGTTTTTACATGAGCTTTCAAATATAGAAAATATAACAGAATTGAAGGCAAACTCAATTATTGAAATGATGCTAATATACTTTAAACAAGATGAATATAATAAATTAGTAAAAGATACTATATGTTTATTTATAGCGAACTCTTTACCAATATCAAAATCAATTTCAAGAATATTTTATGATGATCGTATTGTCTTGGAGCGTGATAAAGAATTGTTATTAATATTAATGGGAAGTGAATTTAGTTCCGAGTTATTGTATCCATTCATTAAATTTCTAGAAAGAAATTCTAAGTCATTAATTGATTATAATGATATTATTTTAACGATGTGTCAAGCACTAATAAATAATAAAAGCAGTAAAAATAATTATCGTTTTTCTCTGTATTTACCTAAGCTTATAATTGGATTATATGATGAAACTGAAAATAGTACTGATGTAAAGATAAAAAAAGTTTCAAATGAATGTCTAGATATCTGGGATTTAATGTTTAAAAATCAGATAGGATCAACTAGGGTTCTAAGTAGAGAATTAATGGAACGATAATACTTCGTAAATTTTAATTTATAAATAAGTATATCTTGAAATTACACTTAATCATAATTGAATTATTCAGGGAAAGCCGCAAGGCTTTTTTCCTTGTTTATAGACACTTATAATTCTAGTGTCATTTTAATACATGAACTAGATAGTAAGTGAATAAAATATAAAGTAGGGTGTTTAATATGATTAAATAGTATATTTAATCATCCACTTAAGTGATAATAAAGCATTACTAATATAAATATACCAAGTGTCACTAATATTCAAAATTCTTATAAACCACATCAACACATTTATCATTATTATTAACTAAGTAATTACCCCATAAACAACAATACATTCATCACCTATAGTAAATCAATCAAAATCATTTAAACAAGCACATAGTAATCACTAGAATTATTAGTGCTTTTTTTGTGTTTATATTTAATTAATAACGTAAATATCTTCTGATTAATAGTTGAATTAACTTTAATACTAATGTTATTTTTAGTTAATTCAAAATTATTTGGTTAAGGTTATAGAAAAACAATGACTTGCTTAAAGATACATAAATGATATCATTTTTTTATTTGTAGTACCTTGTATTAAAATTGTGGATAACGATATTATATTGAATACAATATTTTTGATAATCAAACCACTTTGCTTATAAGCTATGAAATGTGCAATCCATTAAAATTAATTGCATTCATAAAAATATTAATGAATTAAAATAAAAGAAATATGCTCCCCTTAACTAAATTACAGTAAAAACTATAAATTTGGTGACAATAAATATTTTTAATAAACCAGGAAATAAGATGAATATGCTAATAAGTAAATGTGACATAAACAGAAACAATACAAATTTAATTTATTACATATGATAGTTGAATATTGAATAATGTAGTATGTTTTTAATGTAAAGGAAAGGGTATTATGAACAAACAATTGGGTAATTCACGAATTGATAGACAAAATATTTTAAATAATGACTTAGCAATTAATGAAATTCAAAATAAAACAAATGTAAAAGCAATAATTTATGATGGTAACCTTTGTTTTACCAAAGCAATGGCTGCTGATTTTTTTGAAATTGACCTTAGAACAATAGAACGATACATTGCAAATTATTCAGATGAATTAAAATCTAATGGATATCAGATTTTAAAAGGAAAACCACTAAAGGATTTCGCAAATGCTTATGCTGATTGTTTTGGTACCGACATTAATGTCGGTACCAAAACAACAGTACTCGGAATTTTTAATTTCAAAGCTTTTTTAAATATTGCTATGCTCTTATCTGAAAGTGAAAAAGCGAAAATATTACGACAATTTATATTGGATATAGTTATTGACTTAATAAACACAAAAGCTGGGGTTGGTACAAAATATATTAATCAAAATGACAATACATTTATTCTAGTATCACTACAAGAAGATAATTATCGTCAACAATTTATAGATGCTCTTAAAAATTATGTTTGTGATGACAAATTCAAATGTGCTAATTTCACTGATATGATATATGTAATATATTCAAAGAAAATGGGAATGAATATAAAAAAATACTTAATTGGAAATATAATATATCTATAAGATACATTTTTATTGTTTATTGCATGTGAAATGATGAATAATAAAATAGTTTATGTTATTATAATGTAATAAAAAGGGTTTTTTGATTGGACATTTATATTATAATCTACTGTTATAATATAAAAAATGGTCGTTATGAAAGGAAAAAAATATGCGAAAAAACAAAAATGAAATTACAATCCGTTCAAGTGCAGCTTCGTATTTAACATATATTGCATCAGTTGGTGATAGTTTTGATAGTGTAGAAATGCGTTATGAAAACGAGAATATTTGGTTAACTCAAAGGATGATGGCAGAATTGTACAATGTGGATGTACGAACAGTTAATTATCACCTAAAAAAAATATTTGAAGATGGCGAGTTGATGGAAAATTCAGTTATCCAGGATTTTCGGATAACTGCTACTGATGGTAAATCATACAACACAAAGCATTATAATCTTCAGTCAATTATCGCAGTTGGGTTTAAGGTCAATAATGATCGTGCTGTTCGGTTTCGTAAATGGTCAGGTAAAATAGTAAAGGATTACACAATTCAAGGTTGGACTATGGATAAAGAACGACTTAAGAAAGGTCATATGTTCACAGATGAATATTTTGAGCGTCAATTACAAAGTATTCGTGAGATAAGACTTTCAGAGCGCAAGTTTTATCAAAAAGTTACTGATTTATATTCAACTGCATTTGATTATGAAAAAGATGCAAAAACAACTAAAAATTTTTTTCAAACAGTTCAAAATAAAATGCATTGGGCAGTTCATAGGCACACAGCAGCGGAAGTTATTGTGCAACGAGCAAATGCTGGAAAAACAAATATGGGACTAACAACATGGGACGCGTCACCAAATGGTAAAATTATAAAAACCGATGTGGCAATTGCTAAGAATTATTTAACTGATAAAGAAATGTCATATTTAGAAAGAATCGTTTCTTTATATCTCGATTATGCACAACTCCAAACAGAGAGAAAGATACCAATGAGTATGGAAGATTGGGCAAAACGTCTTGATGGATTTTTGGAATTCAATGGTAATGAGCTATTAACCGGATTAGGAAAAATTAGTGCAGAACAAGCAAAGCTTCATGCAGAATCAGAATTTGAAAAATACCGAATCGTTCAAGATAGATTATTTATATCTGATTATGATAAATTTATGTTAGAATTTGATTAATAAATATATCTCTATTCTCTTTGGTGAATAATGAGTTTAATCAATATTAGATCAACTATTTTTTTATTTCGCATACATATACTTATTATAAACGAATGATTACTTGAGTATTTTAATTTATTAAAAATTATGATGGTAGCAATTGATTAATATGAGATTATATTAATCAAGAAATCTGTTTCTAAAAATAAAATGAAAATTGTGTTAATAATATATAAACTATGGTGTTTAATATGATTAAATAGTATATTTAATCATCCTCTTAATAGATAATCAAGCATAACTAATATAAATATACCAAGCATCATTAATATCACACATCCAATAATGGACATCATCACCATAATTTTTAAGTAAAACATAATCATTTAAACCAATCATTAATTAAACAATAAATCATTACAATTTACATATAATCTATAAACCCATGTATTAATAAAAATAATAAGTATATTTAATCCAAATTAACTACTTATTTTTTTTATTATCTAACTTAAATAATATTTTAATGGTATAATTATAAGTGACAATGACAACTAGTTGTAGGATATAAATGTAATTCAGTATAGTTAATAACACCTTGTATAGGAAAAGGAATAGTTTGATTAGGAAGTGCTTTATCAGACATAAAAGATTGTGATTTTCTAGGATTTAGACATATTAATGGAAAACTGTGAAAACAAAACGCTATAAAGTAGACTATACAATCAGTAATAAGCAAAAAGTGGCAATTCATAAAGCAATTAAGGCGTAAATACACTCAAGAATACACGAAGACGTATCTAAAATCATTACAGACTTAAACAAGAATCTCATAGTTACTTACGATTACTATGGTATAAGTGAGATGTATAAATAATTAGCAAGATTGAAATGGTATGTGATTGTAACATTTTACAGAGCATTAGAAGAAGTCAAAAAGACTTTAAATATGCCAAGTTATACTTAATACTGAAAAGACTACCAATATCAACACCAAGGATTTATATAAACTTATATAGTATTTGAAGATTTTAATGAAGAGCCGTATGCAATAAAATCGCACGTACGGTTTTTGTGAGTGGTAATAAGATATAACTCTCACATTAATTTATAAAATGAAAGAGAGGTATGTTGAGCTTATCTACTCGACGAGAACAATGAAAAATATTACTAATTATTTCCGTAATGCAATTACAGCACAAGTTAATCCGATTATAAATTTTAAGAGTAGTGAATTTATCACAATCTTCGGTGATGAAATAAATAAAGGAGGGCTATTGTGTCAAAGAGTGAATGATATTAATTTTTTATTCGAAAATAAAAAAGCTGATGAGGAATATTCGGATATTATTCTAGCGTTAAAAACTGTTGGTACTTCTTTTAAAGAAGGGGTAAGAATTTCAAATACGATTGACGATTTATCTGCAATATTACTTCTCCCTGCTAAAATAAACAGAAATGGAAAGTTTTTTGTTGCTGGTAACGGTAAAAGTCCATGGATACCAAGAGAGTATCTTTTACCTTTGACAGAACCACAATTAAGTGTTGGTCAATCCGAAGTATATGACCAATTTTTAGAAGATAATATTGATGTATTTGAGCAAATTGTTTCATGGTTAGATTATTTGAAATATGCGATAAGTATGTATGAAACAGTTACACTGACCAAAATTAATAGTAATACTTTAATATATAATGAATCAGAAATGAAATTTGACGAAAAGTATTATCTTTTTGCTGATTCAACAGTGAATGCTACTAGAAATCTAAAAAATTTATATAATGATTTATTATGTAACGAAAGAAAAACTCCTCTTTACGATACATTAATTCAAGGAATTCCACCACATAATAGAATATTAATAGAGGATAACGATATTGAAGCAATGAAAACCCATGATGGTCAAATGGGAGCAGAATATGCATTATCGCCATCACAAAGGGAATCAGTAATACATTTTAATCAATTAGTGGACGGTGAATTATTAGCTGTAAATGGTCCTCCTGGAACAGGGAAAACTACACTACTTCAATCTATAGTAGCTGATTTATATGCTAAACATGCTCTAAAGAAATATGATGCTCCTATAATAGTTGCCACATCAACAAATAATCAAGCTGTTACAAATATTATCGATTCATTCGCGGGTATTAGAGCAATGTTATCCAGTAATTTAGAACAAAGGTGGATTGAAGGTGTTACAAGTTTAGCAACTTATTTTCCATCAAGTGCTAAAGCAGATTCTAATAAAAATTCAAAATATCAATATACTAATTTAGAAGGACAATTCTTTTATGAAAATTTAGAATCTGATGTAAATATAGAAATGTCTAAAAAAACTATGCTTGATAAATCAAGTAATTATTTTGGAATTGTTTTTACAGATATTGAAAAATGTAAGCAAAATATATTCACTGAACTAGAAAATATTAATATAGTTAAAAATAATATATTTATTTTAATGAAAAAGGTTAAAAGCGAAATTAATGATTTATCATATAATCAGTATGTAACAAAGCTTAATAATCAAATAGAAGATATAATAAATCAAGTGGACAAAGTAAATAATTATATTGAAAACCAAGGAATAAAAATAGATGAATTTAAACAAAGAAAAACTAAATGGAGAAGCATATACGAAGAGCTACCGATTTTAATTAGAATTTTTAAAATAATTCCATATTGCAAAAAAAGAATAAATAATTGGATTTACGAGCATATTCAAACAAATGATCTTGATTTCTTAAATAGAAGAATGTCTATCGATGAAATAGAAATAGCGTTTGAATCTCAAATAAATTTGTGTGATGAAAATATAATAAAACAAAAAAAAGAAATTGGAATACTTAAAACAGATATTAGTCGAAAAAAGCAAATGTTAGAAAAAGTTACTGAGTTAGTAAGAGAATTTAAAAAGCAATTTGAAATTTTAGAATCATATAAAGTCACTGTCTTTAAAAATGACTGCCATAGGGATGAAGTAATTGATACATTTGATATAGTAAAAATTAATCAATTATTTGATACTAGTATTAGATATATAATGTTTTGGTTAGCTGTTCATTATTATGAATGTGAATGGCTTGATACAATTCCAAAAGATAATGAACACAAGAAACAAAAAAATCATAAGAAAGCTATGGAAATTCGTTATAAAAGATTATCAATGATAACTCCATGTTTTGTTATGACGTTTTATATGCTACCTAAGAATTTCTTGATGTATGATACAAATCAACGTAAACAAGAATATATGTATAACTTTATTGATTTACTTATTACTGATGAGTCTGGTCAATCATCACCTGAAATTGCTGCATGTTCATTTGCATTAGCAAAAAAAGCGATTGTAGTAGGTGATGAACAACAAATAGAACCAGTATGGTCTACATCACGAGTATTAGATGTTTCAATGGCAATAAAAAATAATGTAATAAAAAATAAGAAAGAATTCAATATATTAGAAAAAAATGGATTGAACTGTTCTGAATCTAGTCTTATGAGAATCGCTTCTAATGCTTGTGCTTATAATAAGTATGATCGTGGACTATTTCTTAGTGAACATAGAAGATGTTATAATGAAATTATTAACTACTGTAACGATTTAGTTTATAATGGAAAATTGGAGCCATTAAGAGGTAATTCGAACAATGCCAATCCAATTAAAGATATTATTCCATGTATGGGATATTACCAAGTGGATAAAGCTAATTCTACTAGATCAGGCTGTAGTAGATATAATATCGATGAAGCAAAATGCATAGCGAAATGGATAAAAGAGAATTATGATGAAATATGCAATGCATATAGTAATAATCTTAAAGATGGTGAAACACTTAAAGAAAATGACATATTTGGAATTATAACGCCATTTAAAAGTCAAGTAGGTATTATTTCGAAAGTATTGAAACAAGAACTTGGGAAACGTTCGAATAATATTGTTGTTGGCACTGTACATACATTTCAAGGGGCAGAGCGAAGTATTATTATATTTTCAAGCGTATATGGAAAGAATGATGGATGTTTCTTTATCAATAAAAACAAAAGTTTGATGAATGTTGCGGTTTCAAGAGCAAAAGATTCGTTTTTAGTATTTGGTGATAGAGGCTGTTTAGTTGATGGTGAAAATTCAGCAAGTGGTTTACTAAAAAAATATGTTCAAGATAAAATTAACTAAACTTTTGAATTAATGTTAATTTTGTGGAGAAAGCGTTGATTTAATAAAAATATTATCAAATAATGAGGTTGAATAGCCTCCTTACATACTTGAAAAATGCAACAAATTAAGTAATGAAAAAACAATAATTAGTGTAGAATAAAGTCTATGCGTTAAGCAAGGTAAATATCTTAAATATTATATAAAAATAACAAATAAGTATTTCTAGATTTAGTTTTTACTGTGTCAATGTGATATAATATTACAAAATATAGCTAAGCAAAATTAATTATGTATCTTAATTTATAGGATAGAAATGACATCTTGATTAAAAAATATCTATTTTCTATTTTTTTAATATAATATATAATAGGAATATATAATTTTTGCGCTAATATATTAGTGTAACAATTTACCTGTTATATATTTGATATGTCACATTATGCAATTAAGAAAATATAAGTTAAAATATGATATGGAGGTAATTTGGTATGAATAATAAAAATAAAAAAGAAATAACTATTCGATCTTCGGCTGCTGAATATTTGACGTTTATTGCTGCTAATGGTGAAAGTGGTATAGAAGCAATATATGCCGATGAAAATGTTTGGCTTACACAAAAGATGATGGGTGTTTTATATGATGTTGAGACTCATACAATTAATTATCATTTAAAAAAACTATTTTTAGATAGCGAAATCAATGAAGATGCAGTTATTCGAAAATTTCGAATAACTGCATCAGATAACAAATTATACAACACAATTCATTATAATTTATCGGCAATTATTGCTGTAGGAAATAAAGTTCAATCTTTACGAGCTATTCAATTTCGTAAGTGGGCAAATGTAATTATTGAAGAGTACACAATAAAAGGATTTACAATGGATGATGAACGTTTAAAAAATGATGGTTCCATTCTTACAAAAAAATATTTTGAAGAACAATTGCAGCGAATAAGAGAAATAAGATTAAGTGAACGTAAATTTTACCAAAAGATAACTGATATTTATACAATGTCTTTAGACTATGATAGAAATTCAAATACTACAAAAGTCTTTTTTTCAAAAGTTCAAAATAAACTTCATTGGGCAATTCATGGGAACACTGCAGCAGAAGTTATTTATGAACGTGCTAATGCTACAAAAGAAAATATGGGATTAACAACTTGGAAAGATGCACCAAGTGGTAAAGTACAAAAATTTGATGCTGTTATTGCTAAAAATTATTTAACAGATGATGAATTAAGTGCAATGCAACGATTAGTGTCAGCATATTTAGATTTAGCAGAACTTCAAGCCATAAGGAATATCCCAATGACAATGGAGGATTGGTCAATTCAGTTAGATGGTATTTTAACATTATCAAGATATGATATATTAACCCATTGTGGGAAAATATCGGCAGATATTGCGAAAAAACATGCTGAAACAGAATTTGAAAAATATAGAATTATTCAAGATGATATTTATACAAGTGATTTTGATCGATATGTTTACAATGAAAACATGAATTTGATAGATGATAACAATTTTGAATAATTACAATTAATCATTATTATTTTTAATGTATCCGTATAATACAATACATCTATATTATTAAAGAACCATCAGCTATACTATGTATGTAGTATAGCTGATGGTTCTTATTATTTGACTCTTATTTTTTCTGGTAACGACTCACTGTACGGTGTTAAATCTTTGAATTCAATATTATCATTATTTTGAATTT
>CAMQTJ010000046.1 GCA_947037125.1 uncultured Holdemania sp. | reverse complement strand
TTAATTAAACATAGTGTTTATGATAATATTGGTCAAATTATAAAAGAGTATGATGTAAATAATAATCAAACTACTTATGTTTATGATAGTTATGGACAAGTTATTAAAACAACTAATGCAAGGAATTAAATAAATTATAGTAATCTAAATATGATTGATTAAAAAGTGATATGTGATAGGTATACATTTAAATAATTGAAGTTAAATTTATAGTTAATTATTATTATTCTGTAAGATATATGTATAAAATCTATATTGCAAACAATAAATTATAAAAATAACTATTATTAAATTAAAGGATTTGCTATAATTAAAGTAGAGGTGATTATATTGTCTTTTACAGTACTTATTGATAAGTTTGAAGGTCCTTTAGACCTTATGTTGCATTTAATCAAAGAAAAACAATTAGATTTATTCACATTTGATATAAGTTTTTTAGCTGATCAATATTTAAAATACTTAAATGAAATGACTGATTTAAAATTAGAGGTGGAAAGCGAGTACTTATTAGAACTTGCTATTTTAGTTGAATATAAAAGTCGTAAAATATTACCAAAAGATGAAAGTATAATTGATAGTGAGTATGAAGTAGATCCTGCAGAAAGACTTAGAAAAAGATTGATAGAGTATCAACAATTTAAAGAAATTTCAACAAACTTACAACAATTAAATCAAGATCGCCACTTACAAGTTACAAGGCCGATATCAATAATGGCTGAAGATTTTGCGAAAAATATTGATGAAAATCAAAAAATTGAAGGCAATGCATATGAACTTGTGAAAGCTTTGAGTAAATGTTTAAGAAGGGCACAATTATTAAAGCCTATTGAAACTAAGTATACAAAAAAAGAAGTTTCTATTGATGATCGGATATTACATATTAAATCTCTATTTATTAAATTACCAAGTGTCTTTACTTTTAATGATTTAATACAAGATTGTAGTGAATATCAAGAAGCAATAGTTACGTTTTTAGCAGTACTTGAATTATCAAAATTACACGTAATTAATTTTACGGTCAATGAGACTGATGATATATTCTTTAAAAAAGGGGAATTAAATGAATAATTATAAAGCAATAATCCAAGGGCTTGTCTTTGTTAGTGGAGATGAGGGAGTAACGGTTGAACAACTTGTAGAGATAGTTGATATTGAACAGGCTGATGTAGTTAATTTCTTAACACAAATTCAAAATGATTTTAGTGATGATAGTAATGGTGTACAACTTGTGAATTATGCTAATATTTATAAATTTGTATCAAAAGCAATTTGTTTTGAATATGTTCAAAAATTATTTCAAGTAGTTAAAACTAATGACTTATCACAAAGTGCTTTAGAAACTTTAGCAATAGTTGCTTACAAACAGCCCATAACACGTGTTGAAATCGAAGAAATTCGTGGTGTTGGTTGTGATATGATGCTTAGAAAATTAGCAATGAAAAATATGATTAGGGAACAAGGTAGATCAGATGCACCGGGTAGACCAATTCTTTATGAGGTTACTAGTGATTTTTTAGATAGTTTTAAATTGATCAGTTTAGATGAACTACCAAACCTTCCAAATTTTAGTGAAGAATTTGATGGGGACGAATTGTTTGAATAAATTAATTTCTATTATAGGCACTAATAAAGTCATCTAAATGGTGGCTTTATTTTTTTGAAAACCAGCAAATAAACATATTTTATATTATAGGGGGATATATGGCAATAAAAAAGTATTATACAGGTGATGTAGCTTCAGCTATGGGATTATCGATTGAAGGTGTTAAGTATTATGAAAAATTAGATTTTATTAAATCAAAGCGCGAGGAAAATGGATATCGTTATTTTCGTTATGTTGATGTAGCAAAACTTGCAGTATTAAAAGAATATTTATCATATAAAATTGATAAAAAAGCTACTATACAACTGATGACCATTGCCGATAAAAATGAACAAATAGATATATTAAATAATGCTAAGAAGAAAATGATTCACGAAATGAAAATGTCAAAAATAGCTATTAGAAAACTTGAAGAAAAAATGTCTAAAATTGAAAATGTTCAGGATTATTTAAATATATATCAAATTATTGATAATAAAGCACATTATTTATTTGTAGGTGATGATGATCGTGATATGAGAAATGACTTAAAGGTTAATACTATATGGAAAGAACTTTATAGTTTAGTACCTACTTTTGATAATGTTCATTTAATTAAAAAAGATATTAAAGAAGATACTTATTGTAATTTAGGTTTTAGAATTTATAATAATGATTATAAAATGTTTGATTTTGATATTAAAAAATTTTGTAAGTATGTTAAAAAACAAAAATATATATATACTGTTCAAGAATTAAAAGGTGATAAGCCACCAATTGTATTTTTAAATAATATATTAAATTTTGTAAAGGAAAATAATTATGAAATTAATGGCTACATTGAAATATCACATTTATGTTGTAGTGGTATAAAACGTGATAATTATATGATTCAATATTATGAATATTTTATTCCAATAAAGTAATTGACATCAAAGTAGGTGTTAGCTTTATAATGTATATGTGAAATGATAAACAATCATTTTGAATAAAGGGGAAAATAAACATGAAAAAATGTAGTATGAGAATTACTGTTTTATTAGTCTGTATGGCTATGTTGTTAACAGGTTGTTCTAAAAGTTCACCTAATGGTGAAAGTGAATTATCTTTTGTAGCAGGTGAGTATGAAATTATAACAAAAGGTCATAATGGTGATATGACTGTTGTTACAGTATTTAGTGAAGATGCTATTGAAGAAATAACTGTAAAAGATCACATCGAAACAGCTTCAATTGCAGGTGCACCAATTGAAAAAATCCCAGCATTTATTGTAGAAAATCAATCATTAAAAATTGATGCAATTACAGGTGCTACTGTAACAAGTGATGCAATTATTAGTGCTGTTAGTGAAGCGGTAGTAAATGCAAAAGGTGATTTAGACGCATTAAAAAATAAAGAAGTTGCGATAGTATCAAGAGATGCAGTTGAAAAAACTGCTGATGTAATTGTAGTTGGTGGAGGTGGAGCAGGATTAACTGCTGCAATATCTGCTGCTGAAGATGGTGCTTCTGTAATTATTATTGAAAAAACTTCATCAACTGGTGGAAACTCAGTAAGAACAGCTGGTTATTATTCAGCTCCAATCACAGATTTAGTAAATAAACACGAAATGAATGAATCACAACGTGCTGACATTGACAGACTACTTAGTATTGAACCTGCTGATGAACTAATGGCAAGTTGGCAAGCTAAAGTTAGTGATGATATGATAGCTTATGATGAGGCAGGTTCTACTTACTTGTACGATTCAAATGAATTTACATGTTTGCAGTATAAAGATCGTTTTGGTGCTGGTGTTTCAACAACACTTTTATCTCATATGATTGATTTATCTGATGATACATATTATTGGTTACAAGATTATGTTGGTTTAAATTGGAATGAAGAATCAGTTTCTATTTTAGGTGATAATTGGCCACGTTGGCACAATTTGCCTGAATATAAAAGTGGTGAAGGTTTTATTAAAGTATTTGAAGAAATTATAGTTAGTAAAGATCTTGATATTGAAATAATTAAAGACGTTGCAGGTAATGAGTTAATTGTTGAAGACGATGTTGTTGTTGGAGTTAAAGCAATACATAGTGACAATACTGAATATACATTAAATGCTAACACTGGTGTTATTTTAGCAACAGGTGGATTTTCTGCAAGTGTTGAATTAAGAGAAAAATATAATACAAAATGGGTTTATGTTGGTGAGGATTTACCTTCAACTAATAATAAAGCAATGCAAGGTGATGGTCTTGTTATGGCACTTGATTTAGGTGCAGATGTTATTGATATTGATCATTATCAATTTATGCCACTGGCTGATGAAACAGGTGATGTTCATGGTTTAGTTGGAGATTCTCAAGGTTTATTTATTAATAAAGAAGGAAACAGATTTGTTAATGAGGGTGCGGATAGAACTGTAATCGTTAATTCAATCTTAAATCAAACAGATAAAGGAATGTTTTTAATTTCATCACAAATGGGTTGTGGACTTGATGAAAATGGATATAATTCATTTGGAGCGCATATCGATAGTTTAATTGAAAAAGGTGCAGTTTTAAAAGCTGATACTTTAGAAGAATTAGCAAAATTGATGGGTGTTGATGAAGCAGTATTTTTAGAAACTGTAAAAACGCATAATGAAAATGTACAAAATGAATTAGATAGTGAGTTTGGTAAAACAATCTTTCGTGAAAAATCAATTATTGAAGAAACAGGTCCATATTATGCATCATGGAAAAAACCTGCAATTCACATAACTAAAGGTGGTATACTAGTTAACACAAGTGAACAAGTAGTTAATACTGATGGTGAAATTATTTCAGGATTATATGCTGCAGGTGAAGTAACAGGTGGACGTGGTCCTTCAGGTTTGCTTGAAGCATTTACAACTGGATATAATGCTGGTAAACAAGTTTTAAATTAATAATATTTAAATAAGAAAACAGATAATTGCATCTGTTTTTTTATTTGGTGAATATTTTATTATGTAAAAACTAAAAATGCTTGTAAAAAGTTCGAAAAAATTGTATTATTAAACAGTAATTTAGATTACATTACTTGTATAGTTGTCAAATTTGGCTGACATGTTTCTACCCACATGCCTATTGTGGACTACAGGTAAACTTTTCTTTTTATTATGGAAATGTTTATTTGTTATTACCTTGGAGGTAAAATATGAGCATTTTTAATTTGAAAGTTAAATCATTAATATTGAAATTTATTTAAGTGCCTTTTTGTGCACTTTTTTTAGTATTAATATTAGTATCGAATTAATTGTTTATGTAGGACTTACAAATTAAAAACAAAATTATTTAAAAACAGAAAATAAAGGGGATATAAAAATGCATAAATTAAATAGTAAATCTTGTTATGTTAACGCGAAAAAAATCAATGAAGAATGTGGTTGTTTTGGGATTTATAATGTTGAAAATGCTGCATCAATGACATATTTTGGGCTGCATGCACTGCAACATAGAGGACAACAAGCTTGTGGTATTGCTAGTAGTGATAATAGTAATATTCTATGTATAAAAAATCAGGGTTTATTAACTGAGGTATTTAATGCTACTGTAATTGATAAATTAATAGGGTCTAATGCTGTTGGTCATGTTAGATATGCTACACAAAGTGAAAATATTATAGAAAATGTTCAACCATTAATGTGTCGTGCTCATCAAGGTGAATTTGCTGTTGTTCATAATGGTCAAATTGTTAATTCACAAGAATTAAGATTTGAATTAGAACAAAATGGTTCAATCTTTCAATCTACATCAGATAGTGAAATTATTTCTCATTTAATTCAAAAAGCTGAAGGTAAAATGATTGATAAAATCAAAGCAGCTGCTAATATGCTTCAAGGTGCTTTTGCTTTTATTATTATGACTAAAGATTGTATGTATGGTATTCGTGATAATAATGGATTACGTCCATTAAGTGTTGGTAAAATAGGTGAGGGTTATTGTGTTACTTCAGAAACATGTGCATTTGATATTGTTAATGCAAAGTTCTTATTTGATGTAATGCCTGGTGAAATCATTAAAATTACACCTGATGGTGTTGAACATGTACAATATACTACAAATACTCAGCATAAGATGTGTGCTATGGAATATATCTATTTTGCAAGACCTGATAGTGATATTGATCAAATTAATGTTCATACAGCTAGAAGAAATTCTGGTAGAATATTAGCTAGAAATGATGAAGTTGTTGCCGATATTGTTATTGGAGTTCCTGATTCTTCATTATCAGCTGCTCAAGGTTATAGTGAAATGAGTAAATTGCCATATGAACTTGGTCTTATCAAGAATCGTTATGTTGGTCGTACATTTATTCAACCTACGCAAAAACAACGTGAAAACGGAGTTAGGATGAAGCTATCAGCAGTTTCTAGTATTGTTAAAAATAAGAAAATTGTTATGGTTGATGATTCTATTGTTAGAGGTACAACATCAAAAAGAATTGTTCAATTATTAAAGGATGCAGGTGCAAGTGAGGTTCATGTTAGAATTGCTTCATCACCATTAATTAGCCCATGTTTTTACGGAGTTGATACATCTACTTATGATGAATTAATTTCAGCAAGATTAAATGTTGATGAACTTTGTGAATTTATTGGAGCAGATTCTTTAAAATTCTTAGAAGTGGATGAAATGTTTGAAGGTAATTATACAAATAATTTATGTGTTGCATGCTTTAATGAAGTATATCCAACTCAATTATATAGTTTAGGTAAAATCTTAAAGAAATAAACCAAAATCCACATTAATTTGTGGATTTTTATTTTCGATAAAGTTATCAAATAAAAAAGATAGGGTACAATAACTGCATCCTATCTTTATTAATATTCTTATAATATTGAAATATCTATTGATTTTCTAGGGCTTTTTTACGATAGACATTTGGTGTCATATCAGCGTCTTTTTTAAATACTTGTGAAAAATATGATTGAGATGAAAATCCAATTAAATTAGAAATGTGTGCAACTGAATAATCAGTTGTGGCTAATAAGTTTTTTGCTTCTTCTATTCTTACAGCATTTAAATAATTAATTGGTGATATATTTTTATATTTTTTAAATGAGTGAACAATATAATATTTGTTTAGATAAGTCAATTCACTTAGAGTATCTAATGTTATATCTTCTTTAAAATTATCATTAATATATTGTTCGATAAATTGACATTCTTTATTTACTTTTTTAGTTGGAGCGATTAAAATGTTTTTATTTGTACGTCTAACTAAATTAATAATTAAAACTTCTAATAAGTTTTGACAGATTGACTCATAGTCTTTTTCTTCATTCCTTACTTCATTTAAAATAGTTTTTAAATAAAATAATACTTCATGTTTATATTCATAATAGTTATGAATACTAAATTCATGATGTTTACCTTTATCAAGGGTTGTTTCATTTAAAAATTGTAAACCATTAACACCTAATACAATATATTCAAAGCTTTCGTTATTATTAATTGATGATTCAGTATGACTAACATTTGGATTGACTAAGATTAAGTCATCTTCATTAACGATTATTTCATTACTGTTTACTAAAAATTTACCTTGTCCTTTAACAACATAAAATATTTCAGTAAAGTGGTGTGTATGCATGTTACAATGCCAGTCATTACCATATTTTGCTTGTGTAATATATAATAGTTGTATATTAATTTTTTCTGATTTTTTTTGATTTAATTGATATCTTAAATTTCCCATTGTTATCACCCTTATTTATTATAACAAATTTTATAAAAAATTGTTAGAAAAAAGTTTTTTTTTATTTAAACAATATTTCTAAAAAACTATATATAATTTTAATTAAAGTTTTGAATAATTACCTAAAATAGAATGATATTTTCATAAAATATTAAAATAAATAACTAAACTTATTATTTATTTTAGGTATGTTGCTAAAAGATAAAAAAATATAATTGACAAATATTTTCAATTAATATATAAATAAATTATTGGAGGATTTTTATGGATATTAAAAGAGGACAAGTCACTGTTCCAACAGATAGTGATGTTATTGATCAAACGCTTAGAATTATAGATTTATGGGGTGCTGATGCCATTAGAGATTGTGATGGAACTAAGATGCCTGATGCTTTAAAAAATATTGATTGTAAAAAATATGCAACATATTATACAACAAGAAAAGACAATGCTTGGGCTAAAGAAAACCCTACTGAAATACAACAAATGTATTTGATGAGTGAATTTATAACAGCTACTAGTAATGTATTAGAAATCGAAATTATGTCTGATTTTTACAAAGATCAGCTTAAACCAAATACTCATCATGATATAAAAAAATGGTGGGAAGTTATCGACCGTACAACAGGTGATATTATAAGTTTTGATAAGTGGAGTTATGATGAAGAAACTCAAATAGTTAAAATTATAGATGCCGTTGAATTTCATGCATATACAGTAAGTTTTTTAGCGTTTGTAATATGGGATCCTGTACATATGTATAATTCACTTACAAATGATTGGAAAGATGAAGAACATCAAATGACTTATGATGTTAGATTACCTAAAACACAAGAATATGTATTAAATAAACTGGATAGATGGATTAAAGATAATCCTGATACTGATGTAATTCGTTTTACGACATTCTTTCATCAATTTACTTTAACATTTAATAAATTTGCGAAAGAAAAATTTGTAGATTGGTTTGGTTATAGTGCAAGTGTTAGTCCATACATATTAGAAAAATTTGAACAAGAAGTTGGATATAAATTTAGACCTGAATTTATTATTAATCAAGGGTTCCATAATTCTACTTTTTGTGTTCCTACAAAAGAATATAAAGATTTTATGGATTTTCAACAAAGAGAAGTTGCATTATTAATCACACGATTTGTTGATTTAGTTCATGGTTTAAATAAAGAAGTTATGATGTTTTTAGGAGATCACTGGATTGGTACTGAACCTTTTGGTAAATACTTTAAAGATTTAGATATTGATGCAGTAGTTGGTAGTGTTGGAAATGGTACAACATTAAGACTTATTTCGGATATTGAAGGTGTTAAATACACTGAAGGTCGTTTTTTACCTTACTTATTCCCAGATACTTTTTATGAGGGTGGAGATCCAACTAAAGAAGCTAAAGAAAATTGGGTTACTGCAAGACGTGCAATTTTAAGAAAGCCTGTCGATCGTATTGGTTATGGTGGTTACTTAAAATTGGCTTTAGATTTCCCAGATTTTATTGATTATGTAACTCATGTTTGTGATGAATTTAGATTTTTATATAAAAAGGTTAATGGACAAGTTCCATATGTTAATCCTTTTAAAGTTACTGTTTTAAATAGTTGGGGTAAAGTAAGAAGCTGGGGTACTCATATGACAGCGCATGCTTTATCATATAAAGAATATTATTCTTATAGTGGTGTACTTGAAGCTTTAAGTGGTATGGCATTTGATGTGCAGTTTATGAGTTTTGACGATATTTTAAATAATCCTTCATGTTTAGATGATGCAGGTGTTATAATTAATGTTGGTGAAGCTTATGATGCGTTTAGTGGTGGATCTTATTGGGACAATGAAAAAATTGTTAGTGCGATTAGAAAATTTGTTTATAATGGAAATGGTTTTATTGGAATAGGGGAACCTACGGCATTCCAAAAAAATGGTAAGCATTTTCAATTATATGATGTATTAGGTGTTGATAAGGAATTAGGATTTACTTTATCTACTGATAAATATAATTATGAGGTTCATGATCATTTTATTACTGAAGGCCTATCTAAAGATTTATCATTTGGTGAAGAACTTAAAAATATTTATGCATTAGAGAATACTAAAATCTTGAAAATTGATAATAAAAATGTACAATTAGCTGTCAATACATATGGAAAAGGTCATAGTGTTTATATGTCAGGATTGCCTTTTAGTTTTGAAAATACTAGATTATTATATAAATCATTATTCTTTGCAGCAAATAAACAAGCTGAAATGACTAAATGGTATAGTGATAACTATAATGTAGAAGTTAACGTATATCCTAGTACAAATAGCTTTTGTGTAGTAAACAATACTTATGAAGAGCAAAAAACACTTGTTTATCGTGGTGATGGTACATCTTTTGAGGTTATTTTGAAAGAAACAGAAATTAAATGGTTCACAATATAGAAATAAATATTATTTAACAAACAACAATATATATAAAAAACGTCACAATATTGCAATTGATATGTAAGCGCATTACTTATATACTTAAATTATCAAAGGGAGGAAACAAAGAAATGAAAAAATTATTTAAAGTTTTACTTGCTTCATTATTATGCTTAGGTCTTGTTGGATGTTCTGCTGACACTGATGACAATGCAGGAGATGCTACTGGAACTCCTGAAACACCTGTACTAAAAATCGCTGGATTAGATGGTGGTTACGGATCTGCTGGTTGGGAAGCTGTAATTGCTAACTTTGAAGCTGCTGAAGGTGTTAGTGTTGAATTACAATTAGAAAAAAATATTGCTGAAGTATTAAGACCAGTAATTAACTCAGGTAAAGATATTCCTGATTTAGTTTATCTTGCTGTAGGTGCTACAGGTGGATTAACTGAGGCTATGATTTCTGAAAAACAAATCTTAGACATCTCTGATGTATTAGATATGCAAGTTGGTGCTGAAGGTGTTACTGTTGGTGAAAAATTATTACCAGGTTTCACTGATGCTTTAACTTCAAGTCCTTACCAAGATGGTAGTCTTTACTTAGCTCCAATCAATTATGGTCCTTGTGGATTATTCTATGATGCAAACTTATTAGCTACAAAGGGTTGGGAACTTCCAACTACTTGGGCTGAAATGTTTGAATTAGGTGATTTAGCTGCTGCTGAAGGTATTGCTTTATTTACATACCCAACAACAGGATATTTCGATGCATTCTTTAGTGCTGTATTAAACTCTGTTGTAGGTCCTGAACAATATGCAAAACTTATGACTTATGATGTTGCTGCATGGGAAAGTGAGTCTACAAAAGAAGCGTTTGCTTTAGTTGGTAAACTTGCTGGTTATGTTGAAGAAAATACTGTTGCAAATGCAAATGGTGAAGGTTTCACTAAGAACCAATTATTAATTTTAGATAACAAAGCAATCTTTTGTCCTAATGGTACTTGGTTACCAGGTGAAATGGCTGAAGCTCCACGTACTGAAGGTTTTGAATGGGGATTCACTTCAATTCCTGCTTACACTGAAGGCGGAGATGCTTATGCTACAACTTTCGTAGAACAAATGTATATACCTACTTCTGCAGAAAATGCTGATCTTGCTAAAAAATTCATCGCTTATTGCTACTCTGATGAAGCTGCTGCATTATTCTATACAAATGGTGGAGCTGTAATGCCTATCGTTGGTAATGAAAAATTCATCACTGCTGAAGATCCAAATAGCTTATATTATAATATTTATAATACTGGTGCTAAAGCTAATGCTGTTGGATTTGCTGCAATTGAAAAAGTTGAAGGTGTTGATTTAACAAGCGCTGACGGAATTCTTTATGGAACTGTTAACTCAGTTGTTGCTGGAACAAAAACTGTTGAAGAATGGCATGCAGATGTTGTTGAAGCAGTTAAAAAATTAAATAAATAATCATGTAAATAGCGGGATTTCATTCCGCTATTTTTAAAAGGAGTACATATGAAAAGAAATAAAGAGAAAAACATATTTGTAGCCTTGTGTCTTGCGCCTGCGCTATTATTATTTACTATATTTATGGTAATTCCAACACTTAACGTATTTTATATATCTACTTTAAAATGGGGTGGGTTATCAGCTAATAAAACTTTTGTAGGATTGAAGAATTATACAATCTTATTTGAAGATATGAATTTTATAGCTTCCTTACAAAATACTATCTTAATAATTGTAATTGTTACTATTATTACAATGGTTGTTTCACTAATTTTTGCATCTATTATAGTTAGAGAAGATATTAAATTTAAAAATTTCTTTAGAGTTATATTTTATATCCCAAATATTTTATCAGTAGTTGTTATTTCATCAATCTTTGCTCAAATTTATGATCCAAGTACTAATGGTTTATTGAATAGTATTTTAGGATTATTTAATGGTGAAGGTTGGACAACAATTAAGTTTTTAGGTGATCAAGGAATTGTAATCTACGCAATAATAGGTGCCATGATTTGGCAGGCGATAGGTTATTACATGGTTATGTATATGGCTAGTATATCAGCAATTCCAGAACATTTATATGAGGCAGCACAAATTGCTGGTGCTTCAAGATTTACTCAGTTTACAAGAATTACAATCCCTTTAATTTGGAACAATATTAGAACAACACTTACCTTTTTTATCATTAGTTCAATTAACTTAAGCTTTTTATTCGTTAAAGTTATGACAAGTGGTGGTCCTGATGGTGCTAGTGAAACAGTATTAAGTTATCTTTACTCACAGGCATACACTAATGCATCTTATGGTTATGGTATGGCAATCGGTGCAGTTGTATTTATCTTATCATTTATCTTAAGTGGTGCTATAAGTAAAGCGACTAAACGCGATGTATTAGAATACTAGAGGTTTATTATGAAAAAAATTAAAAATATGTCTACCGAAAAATTATTCAAATTTTTTGTTTATTCAGCATTATTAACTCTTGCTGTATCAATTATTATTCCTGTAGCTTGGGTATTTATGGCGTCAATTAAAGAGAATTCAGAGTTTTATGCTAATCCTTGGAATTTGCCAATGGGTGTATATTTTGAAAACTTCAAAATTGCATTTATAGAAGCTAAAATGGGTGAATATTTTATGAACTCAGTTATTGCGACAACTATTGGTTTAGTTGTATTATTATTAGTAGCATTACCGGCAGCTTATGTTTTAGCAAGATTTAACTTTAAAGGTAAAAAATTTGTTGATGGTATGTTGATGGCAGGATTGTTTGTTAACGTAAACTATATTGTTGTACCTATATTTTTAATGTTATTAGGTGCTGATAATATGATTTATGATTTAATAGAGCAAGAACTTGTCTTAAATAATATATTTGTTTTAGGTATTGTATATGCAGCAACAGCAATTCCATTTACTGTTTATTTACTAAGTAGTTTCTTTAGAACTTTACCAAAGGCTTATGAAGAAGCAGCTGAGATTGATGGTTGTGGTTATTTTAAAACAATGACTAAAGTTATGATTCCACTTGCAATGCCAAGTATTGTAACTGTATTATTATTTAACTTTTTAGCTTTTTGGAATGAATATATATTAGCATTAACACTAAATCCTAGTAGTGGTAAAACACTTCCTGTTGGACTGATGTCTTTAATGCAAGCATCGCGTGGTAAAGCAGAATATGGTGTGCTATATGCAGGTCTTGTTATTGTAATGTTACCTACATTGATATTGTATATCTTAGTTCAAAAGAAATTAACACAAGGAATGACAATGGGAGGACTTAAAGACTAATGAAATCAAGTAAAAATATTTTAATGGCTTTAATTTCAATCGTTTCTGTGATTGCTGTTATTATGGGTCAAAAGCATATTGGTTATGCTGGCCTTACAGTTCAAATCCTTGGAGTTATTGGGTTAGTTAGTGTTTTAGGCATTTATAATGGAAAGTATAAGTAGGTGTAAATATGGCAACTTTAAAATTAGAGAATATTAATAAAATATACCCAAATAAAGTTCAAGCAGTATTTGATTTTAATTTGGAAATTAAAGATAAAGAATTTATTGTTTTTGTAGGTCCATCTGGTTGTGGTAAATCAACAACACTTAGAATGATTGCAGGACTTGAAGATATTTCAAATGGTAGTTTATTCATTGATGATTTATTAGTTAATGACTTAGCTCCTAAAAATCGTAGTATAGCTATGGTTTTCCAATCATATGCATTATATCCTCATATGAGTGTTTATGATAATATGGCATTTGGTTTACAAATTAAAAAAATGGATAAAAAGCTAATTGATGAAAAAGTTAAAGAAGCAGCAAGAGTTCTTGAAATAGAACAATACTTAGATCGTAAACCTAAAGAATTATCTGGTGGTCAACGTCAAAGGGTTGCTTTAGGTCGTGCAATTGTAAGTGATGCGAAAGTCTATTTAATGGATGAACCTTTAAGTAATCTTGATGCAAAACTAAGAGTTCAAATGCGTAGTGAAATTATTAAACTTCATGAACGTGTTGGTGCAACTACTGTTTATGTAACACATGATCAAACAGAAGCAATGACTATGGCTAGCCGTATTGTTGTAATGAAAGATGGTTACATTCAACAAATTGGTACTCCTAGTAATATCTATGATAATCCAGCAAATATCTTTGTAGCAAGCTTTATTGGAGCTCCTGCAACTAATTTCTTTGATGTTAAAATTGAAGGTAATATGTGTTGTATTAATAATAAGAAATTTATTATTCCACAAATGTATATGGATGAAATGAAGAATTATGATAATAAAGAAGTAGTATTAGGGGTAAGACCTGAAGATTTATATTATGAAGGTATTGTTAAGGAAACATATCCTACAGCATGTTTAGATTATGATATTGATGTAATGGAACTTTTAGGTCATGAATGTATCTTACATGGTTTATTTGAAAATCAAAAGTGCTTAGTTAAAATATCTACAAGATATAAATTACAAGCTAAACAAAAAGTTCAACTTACTTTAGATTTAGGTAAGATTCATTTCTTTGATAAAGAAACAACAAATAAAATAGTATAATTTAAAAAGATGAATACATATAATTAAAGTATTCATCTTTTTATATGGCTAATAAAATGTGATTTTAAATGTAAAACTATAATAATGTGTTTATAATTTGTTAAATTAACTTTATTTGGTCGTACATGTAGAAATTTTTACTATTTAGTCGTATAATTAATAGGAAAGCGAGGATTTTAATATGAGTGAAAGTTGTAACCATGATTGTTCATCATGTAGTTCAAATTGTAAAGATAGAGAAAGTGATTTCAAAATTTCTTTAAATAAAAAAAGCAGTGTAAAAAAAGTAATAGGTATAGTTTCTGGAAAAGGTGGTGTAGGTAAATCTTTAGTAACATCATTAATGGCAGTTTATATGCAAAGAGAAAACTATAACACAGCAATTTTAGATGGTGATATAACAGGGCCATCAATTCCTAAAATGTTTGGTATTGATCAAATGGCATATGGTACAGAAGATGGTATCTTGCCAAGTATTAGTGAGTGTGGAACACAAATTATGTCAACCAATTTAATGTTAGAAAACAATACAGATCCTGTAATTTATCGTGGTCCTGTTATTGCGAATATGGTTAAACAATTTTATACAGATGTAATTTATACAGATGTTGATTTTATGTTTGTAGATATGCCACCGGGTACTGGTGATGTTGCGCTTACTGTGTTTCAATCGCTTCCAGTGGATGGAATTATCATTGTAACAACTCCACAAGACTTAGTGTCAATGATCGTTGAAAAGGCTATTAATATGGCTAATATGATGAATATTAATATACTTGGTATTGTAGAGAACATGAGTTATGTTGAATGTGATAATTGTGATCATAGAATTAATATATTTGGTGAAAGTAAGATTGCTGATATTTGTAAAAAATACAATATTGATCAACTTGGTACAATACCAATGAATACTACTATTGCAAGCCTTTGTGATGCTGGTAATATTGAAGCTATTAATAAGAATTATTTAGATAGTGCTGTCTTAAAACTTAAAAGTTTATAAGCACTTATTAAACTAGAAAAGAGTACATATGAAAAAAATATTAATTGTAGATGATGAAATTAAAATTGTAGAAATGATAAGAAAATATGCGCTTCTTGAAGGTTATGAAGTAGTTTGTGCTGAAAATGGTGAAGTTGCATTTGAAATGTGTTTACTTCATAATATCGATTTAGTAATTATGGATATCATGATGCCTGTAATGGATGGTTTTAGTGCAAGTAGAAAAATAAAAGAATATAAAGATATTCCAATAATTTTACTTTCAGCATTGGATGCAGAGTATGATAAAATACGTGGATTTGAACTTGGTATCGATGATTATGTTACCAAACCATTTTCTAATAAAGAATTAATGCTTAGAGCAAATGCTATTTTAAAAAGAAATTTAAAAACTAATATTGTTATATACAATATAGATGAATTAGAAATAAATGTTGCTGCTCATAGTGTTAAGATTAATAAAGAAAATATCAAGCTATCTCCAAAAGAATTTGATTTATTATTATACTTAGTTGAAAATGAAGGTATAGTATTAAGTCGTGATAAGATATTACAAAAAATTTGGGGTTATGATTTTTTCGGTGACGATCGTACATTAGATACTCATATAAAATTATTAAGAAAAAACTTAAAGGACTATGGTAGTTATATAGTTACACTTAGAGGTGTAGGTTATCGTTTTGAAAAACAATCTTAGTATAAAATATCGAATATTAGGATATATATTGTTTTATACTTTTTCAATGATTTCATTATTATGGATATTTCAGACAGTTTTTTTAAATGATTTTTATCAATTATTACAAAAAGAAAATGTCAAAAAAATATCACAAGAAGTTGAAAATGTTATGAATAGTGATAACTTGTCGGTTTTATTAAATAGTTTTGGAAATAATAATGATGCATGCATTAAAATAGTATATGATAATGGTGCAAGTATTTATAATGATAATAATTCATGTGCAGTTAATCTTTTAGATGATAGACAAATAATGACATACTTTAATAAAGCAATTTATCAAGGTGGTTCAATATTTGAAATAACTAATGAATACATTAATATAAACAATCCCTTAAATTTACAAAATATGACTAAATTTGAAACAGGTAATCAAGATATTATTTATGCAAAAATTACTTATTCTAATGAACGACCTATTATGATTTTAGTTAGTACAAGAATTACGCCTGTTGATTCGACTATTTCAACGCTTAAAACACAATTGATATTGATGGGTACAATTTTCATTTTGTTTGCATTTATTTTAGCTTATGTACTAAATCGTAAAATTGCAAGACCATTACATAAAATGACTAGTAGTGCAAAAGAGTTTGCGAGTGGTAATTATGATGTTGAATTTGTACAACATGAATTCGATGAAATATCAAAACTTAGTGATACCTTAAATTATGCAACAGAAAAAGTTAAAGAAAGCGATAAAATAAAAAAAGATTTAATTGCTAATGTATCACATGATTTACGTACACCGTTAACGATGATTAATGGTTATGCTCAAATGATGATTGATATTGATAGTGAAAAAAGTGATGAAAATATTCAAGTAATTGTAGATGAAAGTTTAAGACTTAATAATTTAGTTAACGATTTATTAGATATGAATAATCTTCAAGATAATTCGTTTATATTAAATAATCAAGTATTTTCATTAAATGATTGTATAATTGATTTACTTAGTCGTTATAAAATATTAAATAGTATTAATAATTTTGTGTTTGAATATAATTTTGATAGTGATATTTATGTTGATGCAGATATTAAAAGAATTCAACAAGTATTAAGTAATCTTTTAAATAATGCAATACACTATTCTAATGATAGTCGTAAAATAATTGTAAACCAAATAGTTATTGGTGATAAAGTTAAAATTGAAGTCTGTGATTTTGGAGTGGGAATTTCTACAGATAAAATTGATAAAGTATGGGATCGTTATTATAAAGTTGATAGTGTACATACAAGAGCTTTACAAGGTTCAGGTATCGGACTTAATATTGTAAAGGAAATACTTGAATTATATAAATCTAGTTATGGAGTTACATCTCAAGTTAATGTAAAAACTGTATTTTATTTTGATTTATTTATCAAAGAGAAAAAAACAAATAAAGTAGTTTAATAGTTAATTGCCTATAACTTAATTAAAATAAATAATAATATATCCTATAAAGAAGGTGTTAGTCTAACTACATCTTTTTTTATAGAAAAGAGGGTCAAAATGGAAATATTATTATGGCTTCAAGGATTTAGTGTTGTCCAATTAGCATTAATGGCAACATTATTTACATGGTTTATGACTTTGCTTGGTGCAGCACTTGTATTCTTTTTCAAGAGTATGAATATAAGACTATTAAATATGATGTTAGGGTTTGCGTCCGGAGTAATGATAGCGGCAAGTTTTTTCTCATTATTGTTGCCAGCAAAAGATCTTTGTGAAGAAATGAATCAAACAGCATGGATTATATTAGTTTCGGGATTTTTTGTA
>CAMQTJ010000045.1 GCA_947037125.1 uncultured Holdemania sp. | reverse complement strand
ACACCAACTAGCACTATTTACATCATCCCAAGTTAATGCTTCACCAGCATTAACGATTGCAGCTAATTCTTGACCTTTTTCAGAAGGACCAGCAACAATTATTGAACGATAATAATTAACTTGATTTTCAGAATTTGTTTCAGTTGCTAAACCATCATTCCATTCAGAAGCAACTTCTGAATCTTTTGATAGACCAGCTCTTGTAGCAGATAATAAAACTTCAACACCATCTGGTTGGAATAATACATAAGTACCAGCAGGGATAAATCCGATATCAATAGTTCCAGCAGATAGACCTTCACCGACAGTATCATAAGTTGTTCCAACAGTGATTTCAACAGCTTTAACGTCAAATCCTTTTGTAGCTAATGTTTCGATTAATAAATTTTCAAGTGGAGCAGTTGCAGCAACGATTTCTGCAGGATCACGACTTGGTACAAAAGCAACTTTTAAATTTTCGATTACTACAGGACCATCAGTTCCAGGAGTTGGTGTTGCTTCTGGTGCAGGTGATGAACAACCAGTTAATAATAGTGAAGCTAATAAAACAACTAATAACTTTTTCATTTCTTTCCTCCGTTGTGACTAAGCACTATAAAAGTATATAATATCCTTGTAATAATAACAATATAAAATATTAAATATAATCAATTTTTACATATATTTACTTAATCTGATAACCTTTATTACCATAATATTATAAATGCGTTAATATTACATTTGCAAGTAAATTATCAAGTTTGTTTCATGAAAAAAGTTACTGATTTTATATCAGTAACTAAGTTTATTACATAAATTTTACAGCAGTACCATATGATATAACTTCGGCAGCACCTTGCATTACAGCAGCTGAAGCATAACGAATATTTACAATAGCATCTGCTCCTAATTGTGTTGCTTCTTCCACCATTCTTTTAGTTGCTAAAGCACGAGCATCATTCATCATTTCATTATAACCTTGTAGTTCTCCACCAACTAATGTTTTAAAACTAGCTCCGATATCTTTACCAATATGTTTTGTTTGAATTGTACTACCTTTAACTAAACCAAGCATTTCTAATTCTTTTCCTGTAATATAATCAGTATTCACTAAGATCATCTTCTTCTCCTTTTCGGATTTCGATAATTCTTTCAATAACAACTTTTACAACAACACCTATTAAAGTAAGAATAGGTATGGCTACAATATACGCTATCGGATCAAATGAACCAATCGAAATTAAAGCTAATGCATAAACCAAATAAAATACAGATAAAATTATTCCAATAACAATTGGTGCGATCATTTTCTTATTCAAATTATCATCTCCTTTGTATATTTATATTATACTACAAGAAATAAAATTATGATATTTATTTACCCTTAATAATATTCTTGTTTTTTTCCTTACATATATCCACAAGTGGACAAAGATTGCATTTAGGATTTCTTGCAGTACAAAAATATCTACCAAAATGAATCATTCTATGATGAGTATCACTCCATAAACTACGATCAATTTTTCTCATCAGTTTTTTTTCTACCTGTAATACATCATCATCATTTTTAGCAAAGCCTAATCTTTTAGCAATACGATTGACATGAGTATCTACAGCAATTGTAGGCACATTATACGCCACTGATAAAACGACATTCGCAGTTTTTCTCCCTACACCATTTAACTTACATAAATCCTTCATTTTATTTGGAACTATTTGATCATAATCAGCTACAATAATTTTAGCCATTAAAATGATATTATTAGATTTTGTTTTATACAAACCCAATGATTTGATAATTTGTTGTACATCATTTATAGCAGCTAAACTTAAAGCTAGTACATCAGGATACTTTTCAAATAATCTTGGTGTCACTTTGTTAACATTCACATCAGTTGTTTGTGCTGATAATGCTACTGCAACAATTAATTCATAAGCATTACTATGAATTAATTCACATTCTACATTAGGATATAGACTTTGTAATGTTTCAAGTATTCTGTTTGTTTCCAAGGTGTTCACCACTTTCAATCATTTCAACATTTATATTACGCGTCTTCCAGTTTTGTAATACTTTATTAATATAGTTAATATTTACATTATTATATAGACTTGATTCCTTTAATGCATACAAGATTAACTTATTTTCATAAATACTTGACCAATCAACAATTTGCTCCATTTCTTTTCTACCTAAAGGACGACCAAATTCATCTTCAAATACTTCAAATAAATTTTGATTCATTGCACTTTCAACTTTCGCAACTTCACTTTCAAATAAGTTATCTAACTTAAATTGCAAATTACTACCAGAAGCTTGTATTTGTAAATATTGTTTTGCACATAAGATACTAAGTACTTTATCAACTACATCTTTTTTAAGTCCTGATCTTAATGTAATAAGATCCATTGAAATATCAAAATTATTATCATTTAAATGTATAATTACCATTATTACTACAACTTCATCCGAAGTTAAATTAAGGTTTGCTAAATTTTCAATTACCCATGCCGATTTGTTTATATATGTTTGTAGATACCATTTTTTCATAATTAATTCTCCCAACTGTATTATAACAAATATTTACCATTTTCGGTTAAGTAATTGCAAATAAGCGCAATTAGTGTTATTATAATTTAGCAAAAGGAGAAATATTATGTTTAAAAAAATATCAATTATAGTATCATCATTATTTCTTTTTAGTAGTGTTACGTTATTTATTACTAAAATGCTAGCACCAGTGAATGCAGATATTGCAGTTGCTAACCTAACTAGTGAATATATCTTAGAAGAAGCACCAGCTGAGCAAGCATTGCTTAAAAATACGAATATAACTGAAACAAAATATCTGTTTTTTTGTGCCCTTAGTGATGATGTATGTAAATATATTACTGAAAATATCGTTAATCAAGTATCAATAGAACTTGGTGTTGAAACTCTTGATTTCTTAGAATTTGTTGATATGGATGTTAGTTATTCAAATTATACACCAGTAAGATTAAAAGCTACATTTGGAATTGAAGATTACCCAGCCTTTGTTGCCTTAAATCAAACAGGTGATAGTAATGAAATAATTAATACTTTAGAATATGATGAAAAAGATCCATTTACAATCGATGAATTTAAAAAATGGTTAGCACTTAACGGTTTATATGATGGATACATCGAAAAAGAAGGCGATTTAATTGATGAGCCTGCTCAATAAGCGAAAAAACAATAGATAAAAAACAAAAAGCAAAAAAAAAGAAGAAAATAAATTTCTTCTTTTTTTATGCTAAATCTTCAATTTTCTTAATAAATTTATTACACCAAATTGCACTATTTGCACTTGCTTGTTGTAAATAAGTATCAAACTCAATACCATTATCCTTATTTAAAGCCACATCTGATAAACTTCTAATAACAATAAACGGTTTATTAAAATGCTTACAAACTTGAGCTACACCACACGCTTCCATTTCAGCACACATTGCACCAGGAAAGCTTTCTAATATACGATTAACGTCTTCAAGATCACTTACAAATAAATCACCTGAAGCTATTGGTCCACAATAAACTTTATGTTTTGTATCCTCTTTAACAATTGAATTAACGATATCAACTAATTGTTCATCTGCACTATAACACGTCTTATCTTGATCAAATCCTGTAGGCCAATTAAATGGCTTTACAATCCAATCATGATGAGCAACTTTAGTAGAAACTACAACATCTAAAGGATTCATTTCTTTTAATAAACCACCAGCTGTACCAATATTAATCACTTTATCAACATCAAAATTAGAAAATAATACAGTTGTACAAATAGCAGCATTAACTTTACCAATACCACTTTTTAATAAAACAACATCAGTTTTTGATATAATTCCAGTACAAAATTCAATATTATTAATACTAGATTCTACTTTATTGTTCATTATTTTTTTAATTTCTAATACTTCTTCATCCATTGCCCCAATTATTGCTATCATTGTTTTTCTCCTACTATGAAATATTTTTCACCTTCATTAATTCCTTTTTGATCAAAGTCAGTATATATTTCAACTTTAAAATTTAATTCATTTAATATTTGAACAATATTTTCTAAATCAAATACTTTTTGAATATGAAACTCTTCATAAAATTCACCATTTTCCCAAAAAGCAAAATGATGATGAACTTCATCTGCAAGTGATGTTATAGTCCATTGATAATTAGTATTATCAATAACACCTTCCTCAACAAAAGGGTCCACAAACTCGATTAGACGATCAGGAGTATGCATATCAAACATTAACTTACCATTTACTTTAAGGTTATTAAAACAGCACTCAAACATCTTTTTTACAGCATTAATATCACTTAAATAATTGATACTATCACAATAACAAATAATTGCATCAAATTTTTCATTTAAATCAAAATCACACATATCAACACATTTAAAACTAATGTTATCATTAGAACTTTTTTCACTCGCAACACTTAACATCGATTCAGAAATATCACTTGCTATAATTTTATAACCACGATTTGCTAACATATGAGATATTTCTGCTGATCCACATGCTAATTCTAAGATTTTATCACCACTAATTTTATCAACAGTGAAATCACACCATAATTTACTAGCACTTTCATCCTTAACTAAAGCATCATAATATTGAGCTAACTTATCATATATCATATATTTTACCTATCCTTTATTTTTAATTTCATCAAAATCATTTTTAATCATTAACATAGCTTGATCTAAATCATAACTAGCTACATTTAAATAGCCACTAACTTCATAACTTCTAAGATGATTAGCCTTATCAGCTACATATATAATTTTAGCCAATACACTATTACCAGTACCAAGCACATGATGATAAATTGCATTATATATATCATAATCATAAATATTTAATTTATCTTTAATATAATTAGCACCTAAATAACCATGCCATATTTTTTTATTTTGCACAATTTTATCACTAAAACATACCTGCATTTGTAATTGTTGATCATTAAGATCACATTCTTTACAAATATCATGTAACATTGCAGCTATATAACATTTATTTAAATCCACATTATATATCTTACCTAATAAAAGTGCTGTATCTTTAACTGCAACACTATGTAAATAACGAAATTCGCTCATATTTAATTTAACGATATTATCAAAATATAATAAATTATCATAGATGATTTTTTTTACCGGTTTACTTAAATAATTAAAGTTACCATTTCTTATTTGAGTACTTGATATTAAATAATTAAAATCATTAATAACAATAAATCTATCATCATCAATCTTTTGATTATCACGACTAAATACCACAAATTTTATTAACTGTAATAATTCATCAATTTTATACCAATTACACAAATTAACATATTGATCATATCCAATAACCCATAAAAAAGTATCATTTGGATTTTGTTTGATTAACTGTAACACTGTATTATAAGTATAAGATGTACTACCAAGTTTTGACTCTAAATCACTTACACTCATTTTTTTATATGGTTTAATTGTTTCTTTAACCATTTTTAAACGTAGTTTATAATTTGTTTTACTCTGTAATTTAAGTGGTGTAGCAAGTGATGGCATAAAAACAACTTCATCACAAAGTTTGTTTTTAAGCAATCTTTTAGCCATATTTAAATGTCCTAAATGAATAGGATCAAAACTACCACCAATTACAGCTTTTATCATGGTAATAAAATTTTTCTTTGTTTATTATTAGGACGGTAAATAATTACTACACGACCAATAATTTGAATAATTTGAGATTGTGTACTTGATGCTATATCAAATGCAACCTCTCTTATTTCACTTGGACAAGTTTTTAAAACACTAATTTTAATTAATTCATGAACAACTAATGAATCATTTAAAGATTTATATAAATTCTCATTACATCCATCTTTTCCTACTTGGAATAAAGCACTTTTTGTATTAGCTAATTTTCTTAAATAGCTCTTTTGTTTGTTATTTAACATTAAATCATCGCCTTTCTAAGGGTAATATTACATGATTGGTGCACTGATATTATAACTTCATCGATATTATCAACACATACCCAACCTAAACCATTTATTACTATATCACTTTTTTGACCATTTAACTTATATTTTAATACTTTAAACTCTTTAAAACTACAATCACACACAGGAGCTAAGATTACACCATAGTGTTTTTCCCATAAATCATTAGACGTTGCATATTTACCACGGTGTATTTTAACTTTATTTGCTAAGTAAAATACAATTGATGAATTAGTATCAGTAATTAAGTCAACTTTACAAATACCACCGATTGCAAAACTTTGGTTTTCATAGATTTGGTAAATTGTAGGTTTAACTTTACTTGTTGGAACAAGTGTTTTTAAATCTTTATCATCAATATAATATAGACAACTATCATTATTTAATAATCCTGGTGTATCATATAATTTAATATCATTAAACTCAATTAAATTAAAGTCTAATGTAGTTCCAGGATTAATTGAAGCAGTTAATAAATTTTGTTTGATTATATTATTGATAAGTGTACTTTTCCCAGCATTTGCCTTACCTAGTATAATAAATTCTTTATTATCTATGTCATTCATTGCATCGATAATACATTCACTACTTTCAAATGCATTTAAACCGGTAACAATAAATTTTTCAATCTTGATATTTTTATCTTTTAATCTTGAATTTGTAAACTGTACAATCTTATGTTCCGATACAGTATCAGGTAATAAATCTCTTTTAGTTAAAACTAAAATTATTTTTTTACCTAAGAACACACGATTTAAACTATCTAAAAATCCTGATTCAAAATCAAATAAATCAACTACCCAAATTATATTAGCATCCATTTTCGCAACATTATCTAAGATTAAATCTTGATCAATGCTATTTTTCATACTAATACTTAAGTCACCATAATGACTTAAACGAAAACATCTTTGACAATACCTTGTTTCTTTTTTTGGTGAATACCCAACAAGACTTGTTTCTTCAAATTGAAGTTGTACACCACAACCAATACATTTACACTCCATAATACTCTCCTTTAATTAGACTTTTTTTATCAGCTAATTTTTTATAAACAATTTTTTCAAATATACGATTAACTTTAGTCCATGTTATATCTTTTTGATATAAAGGATCAGTTAGTATTGTATAAAATTTCATGCGATTACCACCAAGTATATCAGTTAATATTTGATCACCAATTACAACTACTTTACTTGGATCATTTTGATATTTATTAAGAATTTTTTTATATTGCCTTTTTAAAGGTTTTGTAGAAAAATGATAATAATCTATCTTGCACTGTTCACCAAAATAACCTACTCTTTTTTTATTATTATTTGAGATAAAAACAATATCAAACTTTAATAATTCGCATTGCTTTAAAAATGCAAAAACTAATTCATTCGGATCTTTATTATCATGAGCAACTAAAGTATTATCTATATCACACATAATGAAATTATATCCTTGTTTTTTAAGCATATTTAAATCGATATCAAAGACACTTTTAGCATAACCATTTGGTTTAAAATATTTTTCTATCATAAAATCACTCCATATCTACAATAGTATACCAAAATTAAGCACTTTTATAAATACAATTTTGTCATAATTTACTTTATCCTTACATAAGTTAGTGTAGGTGATAAAAATGAACTTAATTATATTATTGATTCAACAAATGTATTGTTTCATGTTTGGGGTTGTTTCATCAAATTCTTTTCCACAACCACTAAGTAAAGACGAAGAAAGAAACTGTCTATTACAGATGAGTTGTAACGATAAAAAGGCTCGTGATAAATTAATAGAACACAACCTAAGATTAGTTGCACACATCGCAAAAAAATTTGATAGCAAAAATGATTATGAAGATTTGATAAGCATTGGCACTATAGGGCTTATAAAAGGTGTTGACAGCTTTAAAATGGATAAAGGACTACAACTAACTACCTATGTATCAAAATGCATTGAAAACGAAATACTGATGTCATTTAGAAAGGTAAAAAAAGCAAATGTAGTAATGTCACTTGATGATCCAATTGGATATGATAAAGATGGCAATGAAATAAATTTGATTGAAGTAATAAAAGATGAAAAAAATATTGATGTAATTCAACAATTATTTCTACAAGAAAATCTAAATAAATTAAATAAATACATCGATCAATTAAATGATGTAGAAAAAGACATTATTACAAAAAGATATGGGTTAAATAACACTGATGCTTTAAGTCAAAAAGTAATTGCACAACAATATGATATTTCAAGATCATATGTATCAAGAATAGAAAAACGAGCTTTTATTAAATTAATTAAAATGTTTAATGATAAAAATTCATAAATTTAAAAAAATAGATGGCAACAGTTTAACTGTTACCATCTATTTTATTAACTATCATTTAATACATCTTTTTTCCCAACAATATATCTATACATTGTTTTTTATTAATATAAGTATCTAAATCATAACTACATTTCAAACATTGTTTATTACTATTGATATTTTTACGAAAATCTAATTGCACACCACACTTAGGACATCGAATTATAATACACATATAAGATAATGGAATAATTATTAACAAAAGACCAACACCTACATAATCACTCACTAATAAAATTGCTCCTATAATGATAAAAACACTTACAATATAGTTTATACGTTTAAACAAAATATTAAGTTTCATATTATTCTCCTAAGTTATTTATTAACTAATTATATTATACTACTAATAAATCTATTATTATATTTTTATAAAAAAAGATTAATTTTTGTTTTGTACAAAAATCAATCCAAAATTATATTTTTTATAAAAAATGATTATTACAAATGTTAATTCACAAAAACATATTCACTATTTTTTTCATCTTCATCTTTCATCTGTAAATATGCAGCAGTAAATGTAGAATCAACATAGATAATTAGTGGGATTCCCATTGCCCCAATTATAGATCCTAGAATAACTGAAAGTATTAAAATAACTATAATTGATGAACCACTTACTGATAAGAATGCTCCAACAATTCCGCCCCAAATTATTGTGAAAAAGAATACTGAAATCATATAAAGGAAAAACCATAATACAAAAGATAAGCCTAAAACAAATAAATCCATTTTATGACCATTAGTCATTTCACGTGATTTAATAAATGCTTCTTTTGAACTCATATTTGGATTATCAATTAAAATTCTTTCAGTAAACATATATTCAAAACTTTTTATAATTCCTGGAACAATTAAAAGCAAAGACCAAAGAAAGATTTTAAGACCCTTCATAAATCCATGTGTGATAAACACAGTATATCTTGAACCAAAAGCATAAAAAATATCTTTTAATCCAAATTGCTTTGATCTTGCTACAAGCAAATAAATATTATAAGATCCGACAGCTAATGGATATAATACAAATACACCTAATAAAAAACCTAATAAATCATAGATAACTACTGAACTACCTGTCATAACTTCAAATATAGATGAAATTACTAAATTTATTAAACCACATAAAAACATCAATAAAAATACTTTACCCCAATTACCTTTAAGTGCAGCTTTTGCATCATTTTTAAATTGTACTCTATCAAACATAAAATTACCTCCTATATATCATATGTTAAATATAACACAAACTGCATATATTTACAATCAATTAGCTTTTTAATTATATTTTTATTATTTTTTTGCTTTTTACCTCAATCTATTACTAATAAAATGGTTATGGCTTTTTATTTTAATTAATCTTTATATAAAGATTAATTAATATTTTAGCTTAAACTACTTTACTTAATTGTTTAAAATATTAATAATTTTTTAGTTTTTATAATTAATATAAGAAATATGACATTCGATAACACATACCATTTAACTATTATAATTAAAAAAGAATTAGCCTTTAGTGTAAGTAAAAGTTAATTCTTTTTATTATTTAACTATAATATTAATTATATAGTATAATCAACATTTATTTCAGCTTGATCTTTAATGTGTAAATAAGCTGCACTAAATGTACCTTGGACGTAGATATTTAATGGAATTGAAAGTAAAGTAACACCAACTACTATAAATACTACCAAAATCACAATTATTACAAAAGACCCTGAAAGGGTTATGATTACACCTGCAATTATAGTCCATATAAATGCAAAAGCAATTATTATCACCATATATAATAGATACCACAATATAAATGATAGTCCTAATACAAATAAATTCAGTTTATGACCTTTAGTCATTTCACGCGATTTAATAAATGCTTCTTTTGAACTCATTTGAGGATTATCAATTAAAATTCTCTCTGTAAAAGAATACTCATACGCTTTTATAATACCTGGTACAATTAGCAATAGAGTCCATAGAAAAATTTTGATTACTTTAACTATTCCATGTGTAAAAATAACTGGGTATCTATCACTAAATGCAAATCCCAAATCATTTAAAGATACTTTTTCACCCCTTAAAATAATTAAATAAGCATTATATACTCCAACTGATAACGGATAAGTGATAAATACCATAAGTGCTATACTTAGTATTTGAGTCAACTCTATAGACCATCCAAATATTATTTCAATTAAAAATGTAGTAACACCACTTACTAAACTAACACAAATAAAATATAAAAACATTTTTGACCAATTACCTTTAAGTGCATATTTTGCTGTATCTTTGATTTTTTTTCTTTCAAACATATTAATCCTCCTTATATAATACTTATTTAATATAACATATACTGAAAATAATTACTAATTTTTAACTCTATTATATTTTGTTATTTATAATAAGTTATGATGCATTATTCAAAATAATTAAATAATAAAAGCCTTATAAACACAAATTTTAAAAAGTACTTATAAGACTTAATTTTTAATTAATCATCAAACAATGTAAACATTTCAAAATCATTATGTGCTTCTTCTAAATCTTCTAATCTAACTACATCACTATCATCAAGTTCTACAAATGTTGTAGGATTATCAATTATTTCTGCGTTATCAAGATTATTTATTTCATCACTAATTTCAATTATATTAACTGCATTAATGCCTTGAACATAATTAATTGATTCTTTAATATTTAAAACACTTGAATAAGAAGATTCCTTAGACATCAATGAAATATCCTTAACTAAAACAACCTCAACATTTTCACCCACAAACATTAAATTATCTTGCATTTTCTTTGCAATAATATGTTTTGTGATATATGGATTACTCTTAATTTTTTTCGCTACTAACTCACCTTTCGCAGGTCTTGTAGCTACTTTAAATTCGGTTGCCTTAATACGCTTCATATAACCTTTTTCGCAAACAATAATTACTTCATTACTATTTTTATTAACAATTGTAGCACCTGTTATATAATCATCTTTAGCTAAATTAATTGCCTTAACACCTTGAGATCTTAATGCTGTGTTAGAAACATTTTCGTCAATGTTATATCGTGAACAATAACCATCTTTAGTAATAATTGCAATGTCATCATTACTATAAGCAATACTTGCACTAATTAGTTCATCATCTTTTTTAATCTTTTGTGCAACCATTACTTTACTAGTACGACTAACTTGCCACATATCAACCATTGATTTTTTAATAAATCCATTTTTTGATACTGTTACAATACTTGCATTAGTTTTAAATTCTTTAACCACAAATACATTAATTACTTTTTCATTTGCACTACATTTTACATAAGTATTAAAATGATTTCCAATGTCTTTCCACTTAAAATCATCAACTTGATAAACTGGAATATAAGCATAATTACCTAAATTAGTAATAATTAATAAGGTATCTAATGTCTCACACTCGATAACACCTACAAGTTTATCTCCATCTTTAATTTTAGTTAATACCTTATCAGAGGCATTGTATGACCTTAATGAAACACGTTTAATATAACCATCATAAGTTGATGTAATCATAACTTTTTCATTTACTATCATCATTGTTTTATCAATAATTATTTCTTCAATTTCTTGTTGAATACTTGAACGTCTTTCATTACCAAAAGTTTTCTTAATTTCTAATAATTCACTAATAATAATTTTATTTAAAACATCACTATTCGCAATTATTGCTTTTAGTCGTTCCATTTCTAAAGTTAATTCTTCGTATTCGCTTTTAAGAGAGAAAATATCAGTTGAAGTTAAACGATAAAGTCTTAAGATAACAATTGCTTCTGCTTGTTGTTCACTAAACTTAAATTCAATTTGTAATTTTTCTTTCGCATCCGCCTTATCTTTTGCACTACGAATAATCTTAATAATTTCATCCATGATAGATACAGCACGCATTAATCCTGCAAGGATATGACAACGCTTTTCCCATTTATCTAATTGAAATTTACTTCTTCTTAATACTACTTCTTGTCTAAACTCAATAAAAGCATCAAGCATATTAATAAGTGACATTTGAATAGGACGCTTATTAATAATCCCTATCATATTAAAGTTATAGGCAACTTGTAGATCAGTATTTTTATATAAATAATTTAAAATTAATTGAGCATCATTATCTTTTTTCAAATCCACAACTACTTTAAGTCCATTTCTATCAGATTCATCACGAACATCAAGCATTCCTTCAATATCTTTATCTAAACGAATATCATCCATTTTCTTAACAAGATTAGATTTAATAACTTCATATGGAATTTGTGTTATTACAATTTGATTACATGATTTAGTTTCCACAATTTCACAAATTGATCTAATAATACATTTACCTTTACCATTTGTATAAGCATCTTTTAATCCATTAACACCCATTACAATTCCGCCAGTTGGAAAATCTGGTCCTTTGATGATTTGCATTAAATCATCAATTGTTGCATTATTATGTTTTAATTTATATATAGTTGCATCAATAACCTCACTAATATTGTGTGGAGGTATATTTGTTGCATAACCTGCAGCAATACCTGTTGCACCATTTACTAATAAAGTTGGAAAACGTGTTGGTAAAACTGTCGGTTCTAATTCCGTATCATCAAAATTCGGGGTAAATAGTACAGTATCTTGATCTAGATCAGTACACATCGAACCTGATATTTTAGACATACGTGCTTCAGTATAACGCATTGCAGCTGCAGGATCATCATCAATCGATCCATTATTACCATGCATATCAACTAAAAGTTCTCTTACTTTCCAGTTTTGTGAAAGACGTACCATGGCTTCATAAACACTACTATCACCATGAGGATGATAATTACCGATTACTAAACCAACTGTTTTTGCACTCTTACGATGTTGTTTATCGAAATGATTACCATCATGATACATCGCATATAAAATACGACGTTGAACAGGCTTTAAACCATCACGCGCATCTGGTAATGCACGTTCTTGAATGATATATTTTGAATAACGACCAAACCTATCACCCATGATTTCTTCAAGGGTTGTAGGTATTAGATGTTCAACTATTACTTCTTCTTTTATCTTAGCCATTATTTCACCTTGAATTCATCTTCTAGCGTAAATGCGACATTTTCCTCAATCCATTCACGTCTTAAATTAGGTTTATCACCCATTAAAACTGATACTCTTCTATCAGCCAAAACACCATCTTCAATTGTAACTTGAATAAGTTTACGCACCTTAGGATCCATTGTAGTATCCCAAAGTTGTGTTGCATTCATTTCTCCAAGTCCTTTATAACGCTGAATTTCAACTTTACCTAAACGTTTTTTCTCTTGTTCAAGCTGAATTTCATCAAATGCATAACTTGATTGCTTGCCTTTTGTTACTTTATATAATGGAGGTAGTGCAATATACACCATTCCCTTAACGATTAATTCACGCATATAACGATAAAAGAATGTAAGTAATAATACTTGAATATGAGCACCATCCGTATCGGCATCGGTCATTATAATAACTTTATTATAATTAGAATCACTAGCATTAAAACTTGGACCAATACCAGCATTTATACAATGAATTATTGTATTTAATTCTTCATTTTTTTCAATATCGCTAATCTTAGCTTTTTCAGTATTTAAAACTTTACCCCTCAAAGGTAATATCGCTTGATATTTTGAATCACGACCCTGCTTTGCACTACCACCGGCAGAATCTCCTTCGACTAAAAACAATTCTTTTTTAGAACTATCTTTTGATTGTGCAGGTGCAAGTTTACCACTTAATAGTTTTTCAGTACGTCCACCTTTTTTACCCTTACGAGCCTCTTCACGTGCTTTTCTTGCCGCTTCACGTGCAAGACTTGCCTTTTGCATTTTTTTAATTAAAGATGTCGTTAAATCCTTGTTTTCAGCTAAAAAGTACGTTAATTTTTCACTAATAACATTATCAACCGCCGCCTTAGCTTCAACTGTACCAAGTTTACCTTTAGTTTGTCCTTCAAATTGCAATAGATTTTCAGGAATACTAACTGATATTATTGAAGTTAGCCCTTCTCTTATATCATTACCCTCAAAGTTTTTATCTTTTTCTTTTAAGATACCTAATTTACGAGCAGCATCATTAAAGCATTTAGTGAAACCACTTTTAAATCCAAATTCATGTGTACCACCATCTTTTGTTCTTACAAGGTTAACAAATGAATACGTATTATCTTGATAATCATCTGTATATTGAAATGCACAACGAACTTCAATATCATTAGTTTTACCATAAAATGATACTGGTTCATGTAATACTGTACGATCATCATGAAGATAAGCTAAAAAAGCATGAAGTCCATTATCAAAATGAAAAACTTCATTTTTACCATGTCTTTCATCATTTAAAACAATTGTAATATTTTCTAACAAAAAAGCAGACTCACGTGCTCTTTCCGCAACTTGTGTATAACTAAAATCAGTAGTTGAAAATATTTGTTTATCAGGCATAAAACAAACTGTACTACCAGTTTTAATACTATTCCCAATAACTTTTAATTCACTAGTTTTAGTTCCACCTTCACTAAATGTCATCTCATAGCTTTTAGAACCATTTGATACATTTACCTTAACCCAACTACTAAGTGCATTCACAACACTTGCACCAACACCATGAAGTCCACCAGATGTTTTATAGCCACCTTCAGCCGAAAACTTTCCTCCTGCATGTAATACAGTAAAAATAACTTCTAGAGCACTTTTTCCAGAACTATGTTTACCAACCGGCATCCCACGTCCCTCATCTTGAACTCTACAAGATCCATCTTTATTTAAAGTAATCGTTATTTTATTACCATAACCGTTTAATGCCTCATCAATTGAATTATCTACAACTTCCCATATCAAATGATGTAATCCCCTTGAATCTGTCGAACCTATGTACATTCCAGGTCTTTTTCTTACTGCTTCAAGACCTTCTAGTATTTGAATACTATTCTCATCATAATTTTTATTTGCCATAATTTTAAAAGAACTGTCTCCTTTCAATCGTTTATTTTAAAGTGCCGTCTATCATTATACTTGATTTATTCAATATTTGATATATCCAAATACAATTAAAATGTGTTAATATTATAGTGGAGGTTACATATGGAAATTATATTAGTAATATTAGCATACTTATTTGGCTCAATTTCTTGGGCATTAGTTATAGGAAAAGTATTTTTCAAAACAGACTTACGTCAACATGGTTCACATAACTTAGGTGGAACTAATGCAGGTCGTGTTTTAGGTAAAAAAGTTGGACTATTAGTAATGATATTAGATTTACTAAAAGCATTCATAAGTATTTATATTTGTGTTTTATTCAATGTGAGTAATAATATTTGTGTACTTGCAGGTTTGGCTTGTTGTTTTGGTCATTGTTTCCCAATATTTGCCGGTTTTAAAGGTGGTAAAGCTGTCGCTACAGCCTTTGGTTATCTTGTTGGTATTAGTTTATTAATAACAAATCAATTCGTTTTAATGGCACTTGTGCCTTTTATTTCATTACTTATCTGTTTGTATATTACAAAAATGGTATCATTATCATCAATTGTAGGCGTACTTGTTGCCGTTATAATTTCATTTATAGTTCAAGATAATTTAGTTATTTCATTCTCAATTTTAGTATTATGGCTATTTATCACTTATCGTCATAAAGCAAATATAAAAAGAATAATTAATCATGAAGAAAGTAAAATTTCTTGGATGTAAAATTAAAAAACCTTTAGTCAAAATGGCTAAGGGTATTTTTTTTAAACATAAACAGTTTAATTTTTGTTTATACCATAAAATAATTTTGGGATATTACTTTAATCTTTAGGTATATGACCATTTTTAATTGCAAATAACATCATTACAGAAACTACAAATAATACATATAAAGCAGCTATACAAAACTCAATAGATACAAAATACAGTAAACACGCCATTATAATATAAACAATTGTAAGTACCTTAGCTTTTTTATTGTGTCTTATTCTTGCACTTGGCACTATTATTTTTTTGCCATTAGGGATAGGCGAGTATTGAAAAATAACAATACTGCTAAGTGGTGTTAATATACACAAAATAACTAAAACAAGGTATAAATCCAAATATAAAACAATCATCATTAAAATTATAAAGATACTAGTTAGAGTTAAGTTACATTTCAAATAACTATTCGCATGATATCCACCGGTATAACTTCTTAAGATTACAAACATAAACAAAAAAATCATTCCTACTATTATTTTATTAGCTATAAGTGATATAGCTATAACAATAGTAAATCCTAAGATTGTCGAAACTAAAAGTTCACAACCATATTGATACACTGCACAATTATCAATAACTTTTTTTTCTTTTAAATAATGAACTATAAATTTTGATATTCCATGAATCATATTATACCTCCTAAAATTACAATACTCTAAATTAATACAAATTAAAATCCATTTGGTACAATTGGTTAATTTTTTGAGCATTTTGGCCCTATTACATCAATAAAAATTTATTATTTAGAAAAATTATATTACCTAATTTAATTTTTACTATTTTAAATTCAATTGATTCTATCACAATATTATAACATTATCAATTTATTATATAACTATAAATAATCTTTACTATTTTAAATTATATTATAAAATTTGTATTAAAAAAACTCAGTATCACTACTAAGTTAAATTTTATCTAATAATTCTTGGTAATCTTTTATTTGCTTCCAGTGAAACATATCCTGTAAGTATACCTGTTGGAATAGCTGAAATTAATAAATAAGGAATGATTGCAACCATACTTGTTTGCGTATAGATAAATGAAACCATTAAAACTTGACCAACACTATGTCCTATTGCACTTAACATTGAAGTTGAAATAATTGGTAGTTTTAATAGTTTCTTACATATTATTATAACTAAACTACTAATACATACACCACCAAGTGATATCCAAAAGGTACTACCAAAGATTGTACCTCTTAATAAACTACCGATAACAACTCTCATAGCATTAACAATAAGCATCTCTTTTACACCAAACATTTCAATAGTTATTAGTGCAATAATATTTGCTAAACCAAAACGAATACCAAAAGGCATTGCAGGAATAAATGTTGATTCTAATACATTAATGCTTATTGCCATTGCAGCAAGTAATGTTACATACACAAATTTTTTCGTACTTGAATTTCCCATGTTACTTAAGTTCTACAGTGGTAACTGTTATATTATTTGGTATACATACGATTGGTACTAAATCATCTTTGCCTACAAACCCCATTTTAGAACAAATATGAGTAGGACATTCTTCTTCAAAAATACGCCATTTTTCATCTTTAACTTCAAGTTTCATATGACCATATGCACCATCAAATTCATAAATATAATCTTCATTCATATCAAATTTTAATACTTCTTGATTATTTAAATAAACAATACCAACTTCATTAGTTTTTTCTTCAGTAAATACTCTTACTCCTACAAACACTAAAATTGCAACAACTGCAATTGATAATATAACCATCAAATCTTTTTTCTTCATATAAAATCTCCTTGTATAATAACCGATAAACATTATATCACTAAAATGTGAAGATAATGCGAACAAATAACATTTTTTTCACTAAATTGATTTTATAAACAACTTTTTATCTTAATTTAATTATTTACATCAATAATTTTAACTATTTCATCTAGTGCTTTAATATAACTATTAATTCCAAGGCCACTCACAACATCAACACATCCAAGACGTAAAAATGAAATCTTTCTAAAGTCTTCACGATTATTCACATCACTTAAATGACATTCAATAACAGGGATTGGTGCAATTGCTTTTATGGCATCAAGTAGTGCAACACTTGTATGTGTATAAGCAGCAGGATTGATAATTACACCATCATACTTATCAAAATAAGCACTTTGAAGATAATCCACAAGTTTACCCTCACTATTTGATTGTACTATCTTAATATCAATATTTGCACTATCACAATAATCATTTACTTTATTTTGTAGTTCAACATACGTTTCACTACCATAAATTTCAGGTTCTCTAATACCAATCATATTAATATTTGGTCCATTAATTATTATTATTTTCATATATTTACTCACTAATTTCTATTTTAATATTCAATTGTGCTAAATCCTTAAAAAAGTTAGGATATGACTTATTAATTGCCATACAATCATTGATTACTACAGGTTGTTTTAAGATAGTTGCAAGGATACTTAAGGCCATTACAATACGATGATCATTATGTGATGTTAAGTTTTCATCAATAACTTTTAAATCACTAAAATTGATAAATACTTCATCATATGTTGATGAATTAATAACATTTAGTTTATTTAGTTCACATATTACATCATCAATACGATCACTCTCTTTAATTCTTAATCTTGATGCATTATAAATATGCATTTGACCACTACATACACTTCCCAATGCCATCAACATTGGTCCTAAATCAGGACAATCTTCCAAGTTAATTTTCACACCTTTTAAATCTGATTTTTTAAATAAATAACCACCATCAATTTCTTCAATTTGCGCATTCATTTGTTTTAAAATATTGATAATTGCGAAATCACCTTGAAGTGTATCATGACTTAATCCTAGGCATTTTAAATCATTATTGATACACCCAAGCGCTGCAAAAAAAGCAAGTTGACTATAATCAGCTTCAACTACCATATCACAACTTATATAAGTTTGATTACCATTAATTTTAATTAAATTGTCATATACTTCAATATTGATACCAAATTGTTTTAAGATTGATACTGTTAAGTCAACATAGCTTTTTGATTCAAATTTATTTTCAATATGAATAATTGAATCATGTTTTAATAAAGGTAAAGTAAATAAAAGTCCACTAATAAATTGTGATGAAATACTACCATCAACATAATAATCTTTTAAACTAAGTTTACCATTTATCTCTATTTTATCTGCATTATGTATAAAAATTAAATTGTTTTTATCAAAAATATCTTGATAAACACTTTGAGGTCTTTGTAATAATCGCTGTGATCCAACAAATGTAACTTTTTTATTAGTAAGTGAAAAAATAGGAATTAAAAATCGAATAGTCGAACCCGATTCACTACAGTCCACAACATATTGTTCTTGATAGTTAAAATCTTTTATACCATTAATTTCAACATAATTATCATAACAATCAATTTGTGCCCCTAATTGTTTTAAGCCCTCAATTGTTGTTTTGATATCATTTGAATAATCAATATTTTTTATAACACTTTTTCCATTAGCAAGACATGCTGCTATAATACAGCGATGAGCCAATGATTTTGATGGTGGTATTGTCACACTACCATCGTTAATAATTCCGGGGTATATTTTAGCTTTCATTAGATATCTCTTCCAATTACTTTCGCAATTTGTTTAGCCTTGATAACTAATGCTTTAAATCTTTCCGGCTTAAGTGATTGAGCACCATCAGAAATTGCGCAAGTAGGATTATCATGAACTTCAATAATTAGACCATCACAACCAGCTGCAATTGCTGCAAGTGACATTGATTCCACAAGACTAAAGTCACCTGTTGCATGTGATGGATCCACAACGATAGGTAAATGACATCTTTGTTTAAT
>CAMQTJ010000044.1 GCA_947037125.1 uncultured Holdemania sp. | reverse complement strand
ATAAAAAAGTACTTAATGCAACAGTAAATGCAGATACAACAAAAGAGTATGATGGCAATAGTGATTTCACAAACGTTGCGCTGACAATAAAAGGAAGTGTGACATCTGACAATATAGCAGCAAAAGCAACTGGTACATCAGCAAACGAAAATGTAAGTACAAGCAAATTCATAGCAAGTAATGTTACTTTAAGTGGTACAAATACAGAGTACTACACCCTTGCTCTTACTGACATAACAGGTAATGTAATCATTACACCATATCTAAATATCAACGATACAACAGATAAAGCAGTAAATGTTGTAAAAGTCGATGGAGATTTCACCAAACCAACCTTTACAGGTGTAAATGGTGAAGAACCAAATGGAACTGTAGTTTATACCTATGGTGGTGCAACAAAAACCTACGAACAAATCGTGGAAGAACTTAAACTTTTACAAAAAAATGAAACAGTTGACATCGGCTACACTTTCACTGGTCAAGGCAACTATGACAGTGCAACTAAAACAGGAACTATCACAGTAACCATTATAGATATTGTCTTTGGTGATTTGGAAAAAGCACTCATCCTAAAAAATAATCCAACTTATGGCGATACTTGGGGCGATATTTTAACCTATGATCAAAATAAATTTACAGCCAATGTGGGTAGTGATACAGTGGCAGGAACATACACCCTAACAGTGAATGATGCTGCATTAAATGGCACAGAAATACCAAAGGTAGGAAATCAGACCTACAAGGTGACCTTTACATCAAACGATGATAAATACTTCAATGTAGTAGTATTAGAAGAAACTGTAGCTGTGGCACAAAGAGGAGTTGCTATAGCATGGGATAACACAAGTCTTGTCTATAACAGCAGCCTACAAGCACCAACAGCAACCATCCAAAATATTGTCGGTACAGACAGTGCTACTCTTTATGTAACAGGCGAGCAAATAAATGTTGGCACAAGGTACACTGCAACAGCAACTTTGACCAGTGAAAATAGTGCAAATTACAAATTGCCAACAGGAAACACAAGCACATTTGATATCATAGCAAAACCAATTGTAAATGCAACATTAACTGTAGGTGGTACACATACCTACACCGGCTCACAGATTGCTCCAACAGATGTTGTTGTAAAAGATGACGATAAAATACTAACAGTAGGAACAGACTTCACCCTTTCCTATGGAACAAATATCAACGCAGGAACAGGTAGTGTAACTGTAACATTCAAAGAAAATTATAGTGGCAGTGCAACTGGTGAATTCATAATCACCAAAGCTGAGGGAACAGGATCTGTGACTATGGAAAATTGGGGGTATGGAGCAATTGCAAGTCAGCCAGTTGTTTCAAATCCTAACAAAGCAGAAGTAACATATAACTACACTGGTACTGGTTATGACTCATCAAAAAAACCAACCCAAGCAGGTAGTTACACAGTCACAGCAAGTTTTAAAACAACAACTAACCATACAGGTCATATAAAAACAGATGACTTTACAATTATAAAAGCTAACGCAACAGATGCTATGAAATCTGTTAGTGGTAAAGTTACAATGGGTGGTGAAGAAAAAGTAACTATTAAGCTTCCAACAGTAGATGGTATAACTTATGAAATACCAACAACAAGTGGTGTTATAACTATATCTAATATGAGTATCAAGGATAACATTTTAACTTATAGTGCATCTTCAAGTGATGCAGGTGATAAAGGTATTATTCAAATTAATGTAACTAGTACAGATAATTATGAACCATATACAATTATTGTAACAATTACTTCTACAGAAAAATTAATTCAAGAAATAATATTTGAAAATGTAGTAGAAACTAAAACTTATGGTGATAATAACTTTACAAAGACTGTAACTAAGGTTGCAGTAGATGGTGATATTACTTACGCAAGCGAAGATGCATCTGTTGCGACAGTTGATTCAATCACTGGTGAAGTTAAAATTATTAGACATGGAGAAGTAAACATAACAGCTACAGCTAGTGAAACAAGAACACATGCAAAATCTGAAACAAGATATAGTTTAAATGTAGCTAAAGCTAATCTTACATTCACAGCTGATGATAAAAATATTGTTGCAACTGGTACATTACCAGAGTTTACTTATAAAGTAGATGGTTTAGCGTTTGATGATTTAGTGACTACTATACCTAATATGACAACAGTTGCAGATGGAAAAACAAAAGGAATATTTGATATTGTTATTACAGATGCTATTGTGGATAATGTTGAAAATTATAATATCACTTATGTAAATTCTTTATTAACAATAACATTAGATACAATAAAAATCAGTGATGAAATTATTGAAGCTAATTCAGTGAAAAATGGAATTATTATCAATGAAAGCGCAGTAGGTTCAGTTAATTTAGGGGTTAAATATGTTAATAAAACACAAATGGATGCTTTAAATGAAGCAATATTAGTTGCAGAAAATATGCAATCAAGTGCAAATACAATTGATGAAGTTGAAAAAGCTGTCAAAAAATTAAATGAAGCTATAACATTATTTAAGAATGCAATTAAAGTAGGTAAATATGTAGCTCCACCAGTTATTGATAATATACCAATACCTACAATTAAACCGACGCTAAAACCAACATCAAAACCAACTGTAAAACCAGAAACTACAAGTACTCCAGATGTTGGCGATAAAGATACAGAATCAAGTGAAGTTGAAGATAAGGATAAAAATGAATCAACAGCTAAACCAGAAATGAGTGCATTGCCGGATGAAACAGTGATAGATACTAATGATTCATCAATGATGCTATTACCAATATTTATAATTGTAATTCTTTGCGGAGTAGGTATTATATTTGTAATTATTAAAAAAAGAAAAGAAGATTAAAATAATTGTTTTAAAAACCCTGTATTAATGAGTCAAATGTAATGTTTGATAATTGTACGGGGCTTTTTATATAATACTTCAATTAAACAACTTTTGTTTATATATTAATTGTATGGTTATTTGAAGCTGTAATATTATTACTGTGAATAAAAAATGAAAAAAAATGTTTTATTATTTAATTTTAATGTTATAATCAATCGGTATGTTTATCCGCATATGTACAAATACGATTTTATCGTGGGTGGAAGAAAAATATTCCATATGAGCTAATGGCTCAAATTTTATAAAATAGAGATTATATCTCTATAGGTTTGTGAGTTATGCTCACAGTATCTGGATAAAATAACATGAGAGAAATAAAAGTTATTTCGTAACTAATAAAACTCGAAAAAACCTAGAAGTTGGATAAATAAAAAGCGAGCCAAGAAGAAGGTAGTGATACCCAATCATTAATTCAATTATAAATAAAACAATAAAAAGAGGTATGTTTAAATTTGCAGATACAATTAATTTTGAAAAGGGAGAATTTTATGAAAAAACTAATTGTATTAGTATTATTGCTTAGCGTATTTTTAACTGGATGTTCAAGTGAGGTTGCAAAACCTGAAGTAACACCTAGTGCGACACCTGAAACACAAGTTACAACAAACTTCACAGATGAAATGAAAATTCCATATGTTACTGACATGAGTGAAGATGATGGTTCAGATAGTGCTGAACGTATGGGAGATCATGCGCAAAGTCCTTATTTTGTAAGTAATGATTATTACAATATGGAATCAACAGATTCATTGACAATATTAACAAATTTTAAAACGCAACAACAAACAACAGAATGGTCATGTGGAGTAAGTGCTGCTTTAATGGTACTTAATTATTATGGAGCATTAGGTGATTATACAGAAGAAACATTATCAGATTTTAGATCTAATAAACAAACACCAGAAGCTACTTCATTAACACAGCTTATGGAAGTATTTGAAGGTGTTGGTGGATTTGATTTATATTCTACATTTGATCATTTAGATGATATTGATGAAGTATTTACACTGGACTTTATCAAAGAAAATCTTGCGAATGATACTCCGATTATAGTTGGTTGGAATGACTTTGGTGGTCATTGGCAAGTAATTATTGGTTATGATGATTTAGGAACAGAAACAACTCAAGATGATGTGATTATTGTTGCAGATTCTTATGATTCAACAGATCATAATCAAGATGGATACGGTGTGTATCCTGCTGAAAGATTTATTTATAACTTTACATTCTATGATTTTTTTGAAGAAGATCAAATTAATGATAAAGCATTTTTAATCGTTAATCCAAAAGATTAATTTAATAGTTACAAGCGGATAAAAAATACAAAAAAACTTAATTATTTAAATAGTGGTACATACTTTAATTAGTGTGTACCCTTTTATATTTTATTCCGATTAAAAAGATAATTAAAAAAATGCTACATTATGTAACATTTATTGTTTTTGTTATTAATTTAAATCGAAATCATTAAAGGTTACAGTTACAGCATATCCTGCATCACAATTACTATTTCTAAAATTATAATGACCAGTGCTCCAAGGGTTATCATTACTAGCTATTCTTGAATAAAGTGTTATTTCTTCACCAGCAACTATTGTTTTATTAGTATCTAATGTTTCTGTACTACTTGATGAAAATAAACTGAAATCAGGGATAGTTGATTCTGTTTCAAATTTTGAATGACCATTATTACTAATTTCGTAAAAATTGAATCCTACATCTGTAAAGCCAAAGCCAATCCTGTTTAAACTATTTTTAATAGATTTATCACTGTCTAAAATTAAATCATTGTGATCTATTGTAGATGACATAGTTTCATAACTATCCCATTTTTCATTTTCGAAAATATGAGTTTGGATAGTAAATGATTTTATTGATTCATCAATAATTATATCAAAAAACATTGTTTCATCACCAATTAAATCCAATAAATCTTGTGTTTCTTTTGTAAATATAGTAGGAGAAATACCCATAGGAGGTTCACTATCCATATTATTCATATTAACAATGTTAGGTATATTGTTAATGTCATCATCTTTTGATACTCCAATACATCCTGTTATTGATAATAAAATTAATAAAGATAAAAGTAGTGCTATTATTTTTTTCATATGATATCTCCCTTATATTATTGATTTAAGTATGACACAAAATGAATTAATAACAAGCAATGGATATTAAAATTCATATTAGGAATTAAAATTAAATTGATGATCTTTATTATAGAGGGTTTTATGTCCGAAATATAAAGACGTAAAAACGCTTAAACAAACAACAGTACAAATAGCTATCATAATTGATATTTGATAAAGTATTGCCGTATTTGGTGAAGTTCCTGATAATATTTGACCTGTCATCATACCAGGTAGTGAAACAACACCCATTCCTACCATTGAATTTATTGTTGGTATTAATGCTGTTTCAAGTGATTGATAAACAAAAGGCTTTAAAATATCATTTGGTTTTGCACCAAAGTTTAATAATACTTCCATACGACTATTTCCGAATCTAAGCGTTCTTGAAATGTTTTTATACCAAGATTTAAACCTGTCATTACATTTCCAAAAATCATGCCACTTAAAGGAATTGCATATTGTGGATTAAATATACTTTCGTCAACAATTGCAAAGATAAAAAAACTTATAACAAATAAACCAGATAATATTAATGATAAAGCTACATACAGCTTGAATTTCTTATTTAAGTTTTTATTTTTTGATAATACTCGAAAAACTGCAAAAGCCATCATAACAATAATATAACATATCGTGTAAATGGGCTTGGGGTTTTTAAATATATAAGTTAATAAATAACCTGCTATGATTAACTGTATAGTCATTTGAATACTACCGAATAAAAGTAATTTACTTTGTTCTATTTTACATTTTTTCATGATAAATAAAACAATTAATAGTAATAAATATATTAATAAGAATCGTTGTAAACTAATTTTAATTACTTCATTCATTATTTACCTCCAAGCTGTATTATATTTTCAGCTAGTATATTTTGAATCGTTATATCATGACTAATTATTACCAGGGTAATATTTTTTTTTTTAGTATAATTAATAATGTTATTTAATACTTTAATAGCAAGATCAAAGTCAAGTGCCGAGGTAGGTTCGTCTAAAAGTAAAACTTTTTGATTAATACTCAATGCAATACTTAAATATACTCTTTGTCTTTCACCGCCTGATAATTTTTGAACTGAAATATTACTATCAATACAACATATATTAAGCAAGATTTTGATTTGTTTATCACTTGGACATTCACTTTGATGATATTGATGGAATTGTTCGAAGTTATCTTTGATACTACCATTAAATAAATAGGGTATTTGACTAACTAGTGTAACATTTTTACGTAATTCAATTTTATTAATTGTTGCAATATTTATATCATTAAAGTAAATAGTTCCACTAGTAGGAGTAATTGTACCGTTTATAGTTTTGAATAATGTACTTTTACCACAACCACTTGGACCAGAAATGAAAGTTACTTTATTTTTTTCAATGTTTATATCTTGATAAGTTAAATTATTAAAGGTACATAAGCTTTGAGTTGATATGATATATTCCATGGGTTTCTCCTTGATTTACTATTATAAATATGCTATGTTATAATTATGCAAATGTTATATATAGGAAGTCGATATCGAACTTCGATATCATTGTATCATGGGAGGTAAAACTATGCAAGAAGTTATCTTAAGGAAATTATTTTTAGGTTTTATTCAAGTACACATTTTGCATCATGCAAAGAAAAAACCATTTTATGGTTCATGGATGATTCAAGAATTAGAGCATCATGGTTATGAAATAAGTGCTGGCACTTTATATCCAATATTACATAGTTTAAAAAAAGCTGAACTACTTCAAGTAGAAGAAAAATTAGAAAATGGGAAAATACGTAAGTATTATTCAATTACAAAAGATGGGGAAGAAGTCTTAATTAAAGCAAAAAAACAATTGTCAGAACTTGTATCAGAACATATTTAATTAATATTTACAAAAATAATAAAATAAAAAAGTATACTTTAGAAATCTTAGTTAATGATTGGGAATAATGTAGTTGAAGAAATGAAAAAATTAGGTGTTACAAAATAATTTTTGATCATGATGTTTATTTTATGATACTAGTTTATAAAAAAACAGGAATAATAATGATACTATAAAATCTCTTTGTAATAGATCAAAAATGATGTTGGTATAAGCAATACTATAAAAAGCATATAACTTGTGTTAAAATAATAGAAGTACAATATATAAATATATTATATCAACAATAGACAGGTAAAATTGGTGAATAGATGTTAGTAAGTGCACAAGAAATAACAAAAGTAATGGGAATTAAACCAATTGTTGAAAAACAATCTTTTTCAATTGAAAATAAAGATAAAATTGCAGTTGTAGGTGTTAATGGTGTAGGTAAATCTACACTTTTAAAAATGATTGGGAAAATTGAGAATTATGATGGTAAAATAATATATCAAAAAGATATGAAAATAAATTATTTGGCGCAACATAGTGATTTTGATTTAAGTAAAACAGTATTTGAAACAATATCACAGTTAAAAGATTTAGAATGTGATGAATATGAAATCAAATCAATTTTGAATAATTTTAAAGTTGCTGATATTAATCAAAAAATGAGTGAGTTATCAGGTGGTCAATTAAAAAGAGTTGCTTTAGCGATAACTTTAATCAAAAAATGTGACTTACTTATATTAGATGAACCTACCAATCATTTAGATGCATCAATGATTGAGTATTTAGAGAAATATTTAATTAAGGTTAATCATGCAATTATAATGGTTACACATGATCGTTATTTTTTACAGCGTGTTGTTAATCGAATATTTGAAATAGATAATAATCAAATATTTAAATATGATGCTAACTATGCATTATTTTTAGAAAAGAAAGCTGAAAGAGAACTTAATGAATTAGCTGTTCAAGCTAAACGTAAGGCGTTTTTGCGTAAAGAGATAGAATGGGTTAGAGCAGGTGTTCAGGCTCGTGGTACAAAGAGTGTGGAACGTTTAGCTAAGTTTGAAAAGCTAAATGACATTGCAGATATTGGTGATAAGAAAAATGTTGAACTGATTAATACTGCCAAAAGAATGGGTAATAAAACAATAGAGTTAATTAATGTATCAAAAGCCTTTGATGAAAAAGTATTGTTTAGTAATTTTAGTTATATGTTTAAAAGATATGACCGTATTGGAATCATTGGTGATAATGGTATTGGTAAGAGTACTTTATTAAATATTATTGCAAATGAATTAAGTGCATCAAGTGGTAATGTTGAATATGGTGAAACTATAAGTATTGGTTATTTTAAACAAGGTGTAGAAGATATGAATCCTAAAATCAGAGTTTATGATTATATTAGAGAATCATGTAATCAATTAGAGGTTGATGGTAATGTATTAGATGTTAAACAAATGTGTGAAATGTTTTTGTTTACTAGTGAAAGTGAATATAAATTAATATCTCAATTATCAGGTGGAGAAAAAAGACGTTTATATTTACTGAAAATATTAATTAATCGTCCTAATGTTTTAATATTAGATGAACCTACAAATGATTTAGATATTCAAACTTTAGAAGTATTAGAAAATTATTTAGATGATTTTAATGGAATAATTATTACAGTTTCCCATGATCGTTATTTCTTAGATCGTGTATGTGATGGTTTATTTGTAATCAAGGATCAAAAAATAACTTATGTTAATAGTATATATAGTCAATATTTTATCAATGAAAATACGGTTATTAAACCAAAAGTTGAAGCTAAAGAAATTAAGAAAACTAATCAAGTAAAAATATCTTATAAAGATAAAAAAGAATTTGAAACAATTGAAGATGTTATAGTTCAATTAGAAACTGATTTAGAAAAACTTGATGAAAAAATTGGTAATGCAGGAAATGATTTTGATATTATATCAAAACTTAGTGATGAAAGAGTTAAACTTGAAGAACTAATAGAAGCAAAAAATGAACGATTTATGGAATTGTTAGAACTTATGGAAGGTAATTAAAATGATATATATAGTTGGACTTGGAGCAGGGGATATTGGACAAATTCCATTAAAAGTAATGGATGTACTAAAAAGTGGTAAACCATTATATTTAAGAACTGATCAACATTTAATGATTGATTATTTAAAAGATAATGATATTAAATATACATCGTTTGATAGTATTTACGAAAGTAATGATCGATTTGAAGATGTTTACCAAACAATTGTTGATACTTTACTTAAACTAAATGAAAATCAAGATATTATCTATGCAGTACCAGGACATCCATGTGTTGCAGAATTTACAGTAAAACAATTAATGAAAAATAGTTGTGCTAAAATTGTAGGTGGACAAAGTTTTTTTGATGATATGTTTGGTGCTTTAAATATTGATCCTATTGATGGGTTAATGGTAATGGATGCATTAAGTTTTAATGTTGATAATATTAATACTTCAATGAATTTAATTATTCCTCAAGTATTTGATCAAATGACAGCATCTAATTTAAAACTTGATTTAATGGAAAAGTATGATGATGAACATCAAGTTTGTTTAGTTAGTGCTGTTGGTAGTGCTAAGGAAAAATTAACATGGACTGCTTTATATGAGATTGATTTTGATTTAGAATTGGATAACTTATTAACTTTATTCGTACCTAAAGTTTAAAGGGGCGAGGTAAAGGCATCGTATTATAATTGTATAATGTTTTATATAATGACAAATAAATTGAATAAAACATAAGAAATAGTGATAATACCGCTATTTTTTTTAATAAATAGATAGTTAATTTGATAATGCTTTGTATATGTGGTATATTAATCAAGCAATAATTACCTAATGGACAGGGTATTGAAGGAAATGTCCATTTTTAATCAAGAAAGAAGAGAACAAAATGACATTTAATGATTTCGATTTAAACCCTTTAATTAATAAGGCAATAGTACAAGTTGGTTATGAGACACCAACACCGATACAACAAAAGGCAATACCTATTATTTTAGCAAATAATGATTTAATAGCTTGCGCACAAACAGGAACAGGAAAAACAGCAGCATTTTCAATTCCTATGTTAAATAAATTAGCAGCAAAGAAACAAGATGGAAAAATAAGAGCTTTAATATTAACTCCAACTCGTGAATTAGCGATACAAATACATGAAAATGTAATTGATTATTCAAAGTTTTTAGATCTTAAAACTACAGTTATTTATGGTGGAGTTAAACAAAAAAATCAGGTTACAGCACTAGCTAATACTAATATTTTAATTGCAACACCTGGTCGTTTACTAGACTTAATGAATCAAAAGTATATAACTTTAAAAGATGTGGAAATCCTAATTTTAGATGAAGCAGATCGTATGCTTGATATGGGATTTATTCATGATGTTAAAAAAGTTGTGAAGGCAGTTAGTAATAAAAGACAAACATTATTGTTTTCGGCAACTATGCCTAAAGAAATTAAAAAACTTGCGCAAGAATTTTTAACTAATCCAATGAATGTTTCAGTAACACCGGAATCTAGTACGGTAGAAGTTATTAAACAAGAACTTTACCATGTTAATAAAAATGATAAGAAAAAATTATTAATTCATTTACTAAGAACTGACTTAAAAGATGGTGCTTTAGTGTTTACAAGAACAAAGGCTAATGCGAATCGTGTTGTAAAACTACTAATTGAAAATGGAATTGAAGCAAAAGCAATTCATGGAAATAAGTCTCAAGCAGCAAGAGTAATTGCCTTACAAGAATTTAAAGATAAAAAAATTGAAGTATTAGTTGCAACAGATATTGCTGCAAGGGGTATTGATATTGATTTATTAGATTGTGTTGTAAACTATGAAATTCCAAATATATTTGAAACATATGTTCACAGAATCGGTAGAAGTGGTAGAGCTGGTGCAAAAGGTCGTGCTATTTCATTTTGTGATTATGATGAAAGAGAATACATTACAGGTATTGAAAAACTTATTAAACAAGAAATACCTTTGATGCCAGTTAATTGTGATTTAGATAAAGTTGAATTATTCAAGTCAGTTAAAACACCAAGAACTAGTGAAAGACGTTCTAGTGATAATGGTAATAAAATTAAACCTAAAAAACCTAAAGAAAAAAAGGTTAAGGGTATAAGTGGTATTAGAGTTGATAAAAAAAGTGATGAATCAAAAGAAAATAGTTCAGAACAAAAAGCTTCAAAGCCTAGAGATTCAAAGACTAGAGACTCAAAGCCAAGAGATGCAAAGCCTAGAGATGCAAAGCCTAGAGATTCAAAATCAAATGAGTCTAAAGATAAAAGATTTGGTAGAAATACTGAAAAGAGTAAATCAGACAACCAAAATTTTGGTGGTAATAAAATAAAACAACGTAATGCAAGAAATTTTGAATCAAAAAATAATGCAGATAAGAGTGCACGTAAAGTGCAAAGAAAGGGATAATTATGAGTGAAAATAATAATCTAGTAAATGAAGAAGTAGTTGAAACAGCTGTGAAAAGTGTTACTAAAACTAAAATGAGTGGTATGGATATTTTAAGAAACAAAAGAAACAATCAAACTGTAGGAGATAATAAATTTCAATCTACTACTGTTAATAAATTTGGCGCAACTGCAAATGTTGGTGCTATCAAGAGCTCTCGTAAGGCTCAAAGAAAGGGTTAATATATGACTGAAGTTAAATGTCCTTTATGTGAATGTGTTTATACTTATGAATTAGATGATCAATTTGTTTGTTGTGAATGTGATCATAAATTTGACCCAAATGCAAAAGAAGAAAAAGAATCAAAGGTGTTAGTTGTTAAGGATTGTAATGGAACTATTTTAACAGATGGTGATAGTGTTACAATTATTAAGACCTTAAAAGTTAAGGGTGCTAATGCTGATTTAAAAGTTGGAATGAAAGTAAAAAACATTCGTCTAAAAGATAGTGATCATAATATTGATTGTCGTTTAGAAGGATTTGGTGCAATTAGTTTGAAATCGGAATTTGTTAAGAAAAATTAATATAGATAAAAAAAGTGAAATTATAATTTCACTTTTTTTCATATTCTTTACTATTAATAATATGAGATAATAATAATTGTATTTTTAAAAGTACGCATTATAAATCATTAAAGCTTTTACCATCATTTAATATTTCAATAAATTTAATAGTTGCTTGTGATAGCACTTTTCTTTTACGATAAGCATAACCAATACTTCTTTGAGGTAATGGATGTTTTAACTTAAGTTCATAGACCATATTATTTTCTAAATATCTACTAGAAAATTGTTTGCTTACAACAGCTATACCAAGACCTTGATAAACGTACTCTAATAATAAGTTATGAGAACCAAGCTCAATTATAGGATTTAATAAAATTCCATTTTTTGAAAATATATTATCAATGTAGTTTCTTGTGTTTGATGAATTTTCTAAAAGAATTAGGGGCATACTAGCTATGTCTTTATAATCATAAACATAATCACTTTTTGTTTTACTAATAAAGATGTCATCAATTTTATAACATTCTTTGATTTTTAAAGATTCATTTTCAATTGGCATATTAATAAAACCTAAGTCAATTTGGTTTGATTTTAATAATTCAACAGTTTCAGTACTAGTACGATTAATAACCTTGATTTTTACATTTGGATATAACTGATTAAATTTAATGATATATGGAGTTAAGTATATTTCACTTATTGTGTCTCCTGCTGATATATACAGTTCTCCATCTTTTAAATTTAGTAAATTTGATATTTGGTTTTCAGCTGTTGTTATAAGATTAAGGGCGTGGTTAATTTTTTTGTATAAAAGGGTTCCTTCTTTGGTTAAGGTGACACCTTTTGATAATCTTATAAATAATTGTGTTTGTAATTCTTTTTCTAATGAACTGATAGTTTGTGATACTGCTGATTGTGAAATGAAGAGGTTTCTTGCTGCAATTGAAAAGGAAAGTGTTGTAGCTGCTTCATTAAAAACCTTGTATTGTTCTAATTTTGTATTCATAAGTACTCCTTATATCATTATTTAAATATATTAATATATTTAATATCATTTATAGTTTATACTAATAGAGTAATTAATTCAAGTTGAAAGGAAATTATTATGGAAAGAAAAATAGGAACAGTATCAAGAGGCGTAAGATGTCCAATTATTCGTGAGAATGATGATTTAGCAACAATTGTAACAAATTCAGTATTAGATGCAGCAAAGTCTGAAGGATTTGAATTAAGAAATCGTGATGTTATAGCAGTAACAGAATCAATTGTAGCTCGTTCACAAGGTAATTATGCAAGTGTTGAAGCAATTGGTACTGACGTAAAAAATAAACTTGGTGGTGAAACTGTGGGTGTTATTTTCCCAATCTTATCACGTAACCGTTTCTCTATGATTTTAAAAGGAATTGCTAAGGGTGCTAAAAAAATAGTATTAATGCTTAGTTATCCAAGTGATGAAGTTGGTAATGAACTTGTTTCACTTGATATGTTAGATGAAGCTAATATCAATCCTTATAGTGATGTATTATCTTTAGAAAAATACCGTGAATTATTTGGTGAAAATAAACATGAATTTACAGGTGTTGACTATGTAGCTTACTATAGTTCACTTATTACTGCTGAAAACTGTGAAGTTGAAATCGTTTTTGCAAATCAAGCTAAAGTAATTTTAGACTATACTAAAAATGTTATTAACTGTGATATTCATACACGTGTTAGAACAAAAAGAATCTTATTAAAACATGGTGCAAATATTGTTTGTTCATTAGATGATATATTAAATGAAAGTGTTAATGGTAGTGGTTATAACACTAAATATGGTTTATTAGGATCTAATAAATCAACTGAAGATTCAATTAAATTATTCCCTCGTGAATGTATGGATTTAGTAAATGAAATTCAAGAAAATGTATTACAACAAACAGGTAAACATATTGAAGTTATGGTTTATGGTGATGGTGCATTTAAAGATCCTCAAGGTAAGATTTGGGAACTTGCAGATCCATGTGTTTCTCCAGCTCATACACAAGGTTTAATTGGTACTCCAAATGAGTTAAAATTAAAATATCTTGCAGATAATGATTTTAAAGATTTAAGTGGAGAAGAATTAAAAGTTGCTATCTCTAAGAGTATTAAAGAAAAAGATGATAATTTAGTTGGTAACATGGCTTCTCAAGGTACAACACCTCGTCAATTAACAGATTTAATTGGATCACTTTGTGATTTAACAAGTGGATCTGGTGATAAAGGAACGCCTGTTGTATTAGTACAAGGTTATTTTGATAATTATACTAACTAGTTTAGTAGAGTATTAAAATAATAATTTATAATTGTAAAGATTAATTCTTATTTTAGGATTAATCTTTTTTATATATAATGGCTATACATTTAAAGTATAATTAATAAATAAGATAATATTATGAAATAATATGTTTTTTTATTTTATAGTTATTTATATCAAAAATTAAAAAAACTTGATTTTTAAAAATAGTAGGAGTATAATTTGGAGTTGTTAAGGAGGATAATTTAATGAAATGTTTAATTTTGATTTTGAATAAGACAGAAAAGCTTGATGAATTGCTTGCGAAGTTTTCAGACAACGGAATTAATGGTGCAACAATTTTATCAAGTACAGGAATGGCGCGTCAACTTATGAATAATAAGGAAAATGACACAGTTAAGATGTTTGGTTCATTAAGATTTTTACTTAATCCGGATAGAGCAGAAAATAAAACGATTTTTTGTGTGTTATCGGATGATCAGGTTCTTTTAGCTCGTGGTGCAATTAATGCAGTGCTAGGTAATTTAAATCAACCAGATACAGGTATTGTATTTACAGTTCCAGTAGACTTTATTGATGGAGGATGTTTTACAGCCTAGAAAGAAGGATAAGTTTTGTCTAATATTTTATTTGAGGTAGCGATTGTATTTTTTACAGGATTATTATTTGCGAAAATTGTGAAAAAGTTTAAAATGCCATCAGTAACAGGATATTTAATCGGGGGATTATTAATTGGTCCATATTTTTTGAATTTAGTCTCTATTGAAAGTGTTGAAGGATTAAAAATCTTTTCTGAAATCGCACTAGGATTTATTGCATTTTCGATTGGTAGTGAATTTAAAATTTCGTATTTTAAAAAAGTTGGAATTACACCTATAGTAATTGCATTTGCGGAAGCTTTTGGTGCAGTAATATTGGTTACATTAGCTTTAGTTTTATTTGGTTTTGATTTACCTTTTTCGATAATGCTTGGAGCGATTGCATCGGCAACAGCACCTGCTGCTACGATTATGGTTATTAAACAGTATAAAGCAAAAGGACCTGTTACCGAAACATTATTAAGTGTTGTTGCAATTGATGATGCAGCAGCATTAATCGCATTTGGATTTGCACTTGCTTTTACTAAGTCAATTTCAGCTGCAGAAAGTGTCAATTTATTTACACAAATATTACAACCGTTTGTCGAAATATTTATGTCGATAATTATTGGTGGTTTATTAGGGCTATTTTTATCTTATGTTATTAGATTTTTCAAAGATAATGCTAATAGATTGTGTCTAATAATTGCGATGATTCTTACATGTATCAGTGCAGCAGTTGTATTTCATGCATCATCATTACTTGTTTGTATGGTTTTTGGTGCTGTTTATTGTAATTTATCAGATACATCAGAATCATTATTGTTTCATGTAGATGATTTTACACCACCATTATTCATGATGTTTTTTGTTTTATCTGGTGCTGAATTAGACTTAAGAATAATTCCTACTATTGGTTTAGTTGGTATCATTTATGTTGTATTTAGAGTAATAGGTAAAATGATTGGGGCATATGCTGGTGCTAAAGTAATGAAAGCTGACAAAAAAATATGTAAATATTTAGGTCCTTGTTTAATTCCTCAAGCAGGAGTTGCAATTGGATTATCATTAATTGCAGAGAGTGCATTACCGCAAGATGGTTCTACAATTAGGGCTGTTATTTTGTGTGGGACATTAATTTATGAACTTGTTGGTCCATTTGTTACTAAAATGTCACTAAAAGCTGCACATGAAATAGATCAAAATATGTAATAAAAATTTATTTATTAACTGAGTAAGCAAATTCTGCTTACTTTTTATTTAAATATTAAAAAATTAATTATTGTTACATTTATGTACATAACTTAAAAAAGGACGCTATTTTTTTATGTATTTAAGTGTTATACTTTAATAAGGAAGTGCTAATATGAGAAAAAGAAAATTATTTATTACAGTGCAGGTAATTATTGTTTTTATAATTGTATCTGCTTTATTATATTTTATAAATATTTATGGGGTTCAACATTTATTATCCTTATCAAGTGATAATTTAATAATTACAACACTATTAGTATTAATGCTATATGCATTAAAATCAGTAGTTATGTTATTTCCAGTTATTGCAATTCAAATAGCTGTTGCTAATATTTTTACACCATTTGTTGCGATATTAATTAATGTTGTTGGTACATTTATTGCTGTTAGTATTCCATATTTTTTTGCATATAAATATGTAGTTAATCCAATAAATTTATTAAATAAATCAAATAGTAAGATTGATAAGGTTTTATGTTATAAATCAAATAATGAAGTTGAATTTGTTGCAATTGCAAGACTTTCAGGATTATCGATGGAACTTATAAGTATATTAATGGGAGCTTTAAAAATTAATTATGGCAAATATTTAATTGGTTCATTTTTAGGGACGATTGGGTATATCATTTCATTTACAATGCTGGGTAGTAATATTTTAGAGCCTTTTTCAAAAGAATTTTTATATTCTTTAATATTTACTATATTTATTTTTTTTATGAGTATAGTAATTTTAAAAATATATAAATATGTTAATAAAAAGACTAATAAGTTAAAAAATGATGTGTTATAATAGATAAGAATTAGGAGGACAAAATATGTCAACACCACATAACGATGCAACAGTTGGTAAAATAGCAAAAACAGTATTAATGCCAGGAGATCCACTTCGTGCAAAATTTATTGCCGAAACTTTTTTAGAAAATGCAGTAATTTTTAATACAGTAAGAAACATGTTTGGATACACAGGTACATATAAAGGTAAAGAGATTTCTGTAATGGGAAGTGGTATGGGAATGCCAAGTATTGGTATTTATTCATACGAACTTTATACTCAATATGGAGTAGAAAATATTATTCGTATTGGTAGTGCTGGTGCATATCATGAATCATTAAATGTTTATGATGTAGTAATTGCAGATAGTGCTTATAGTGAATCAAGTTTTGCTTTTGTTCAATCAGGATATAAAGAAGATAAAACTTATCCTTCACAAGAACTTAATGATAAATTAAAGCAAGCAGCAAGTGATTTAAATATTCCAATGCATGATACATGTGTACATTCTTCTGATGTATTTTATCGTGAAGGTGGAATTGGTTACCTTAAAAACTTAATTGAAGATCATGGTTGTAAATGCGTTGAGATGGAAAGTTTTGCTTTATTTGCAAATGCTACAGTTCTTAATAAAAAAGCTGCATGTTTATTAACTATTTCTGATTCTTTTGTTAATGATGAAAAGACAACTGCTGAAGAACGTCAAAATTCATTTACTAATATGATGAAGATTGCACTAGAAGCTGCATAAATTTACAACTTAATAAAATAAATAATTAAACTACTTTGATAATGAAGTAGTTTTTTTTATGTTTTTGAATATTTTATTAACTATGTTCATAAGTTAGTGTAGGGGGTAATTTATGCGAATTGCAGTTTTAAAATTTGGTGGCACTTCATTAGCGAATCCTGAATGTCGAAGATTTGCAATTGAAAAAATAATTAGTAAAAAACAAGTTTATGATAAAGTTGTTTGTGTTGTTTCAGCTATGGCAAGGTATCCTTATCCTTATGCAACACAAAGTCTTAAAAACTTAGTTCCAAATTTAAATGATAAATATTTAGATCAAGTAATTTCTTTTGGTGAAATATTATCTTCTTATGTTATGCTTAATGATTTAGCTGATTATGATGTTTTAGTTGATGTTATAAATTATAAACAAAATGGGATTAAAACAGATGGGAATTATCAAAATGCAAATATTATAGGTTTTGATTCAAATAATTATTATCATAAATTTAGTGATGTAGATATTGTTATTACTCCAGGTTTTTTAGGTAATTATAAAGATAATGTTACCACACTTAAAAGTGGTGGTAGTGATCTAACTTCATTTGTAATTGGTAAAGGATTAGGTGCTGATATATTTGTTTACAGCGATGTTAATGGAATATATGATAAAGACCCTAAAAGAAGTGATAATGCCCTTAAATACGATAATATGAGCTTTAATATGCTTTTGGATCTAATTCGAGATGGTGCTAAAGTAATGCAGTATGAAAGTGTTTTGTATGCAAAAAAACATAAGATACCTTTCACTGTATCTTCAACATTTACAAATGATTTTGGTACAAAAGTTAATTAATTATAATAATAGGTATTAATTTGGTTTATCAAGCATAATTTAAAATATGAAAGGATGGAATGTATGAAGAAAAAAATTATTATAGGAGTCATAGTTTTAGTTTGTGTTTCAATGGGGTTTATAATCTTTAAACCAGCATCTTTTAGTAAGCAAGTAGATAAAGTTACAAATGATACTGATAGTTATCGTATGGTTGGTGATATGGAGGTTAATAGTAATAACGAATATAAGACTTATGAAATAATTTCTGAATGGCAAAGAATTGATGATAAAGAATATTTTAAAGTTACTATGACTGACAAAGGTGTTAACCAACAACAAATTATATTGAAAAATGATGAGGGTGTTTTTGTAATAACACCAAGTTTAAATCAAGTTTTTAAATTTAAAGGTGAATGGCCAAATAATAGTCCAAAACCATACTTACTTCAGTCATTGTTACAAATAGTGGCAGATGAAAAAAGTGTAGTAACAAAAGAGGGTGATGATTATTTAGTTGAGGCTGTTGCAACATATCCAAGTGCTGAAAATATTGTTAGACAAGTAGTTAGGTTTAATAAAGATATAAAGCCTGTTAGTTTATCTGCATATACTAATGAAAATAATTGTGAGCTTTCTATGAATTTTAATGAAGTTGAATATAATAATAAATTTGATGAAGGTTATTTTGATATGCCTAAAGAAGTATCTAATTCTATTACAAGTAGTTACTTGCAAGATTATGATTTGCCTTTATACCCATTAGCTGTTTTTGATTCTAAGTTAACAAATTCAACTGTTTCTAGTATTGATGGAGTTGATCAACATGTAATGGAGTTTAGTGGTGATAGAGAATTTACTGTTACACAAAATCTTAAAAGCCCAAATGAACAATTAGTAATCGAGGAGATTGATGAACAATTAATTGAATCTTTGGGTATGATTGGATATTATAATGAAAATAAACTTACTGTAGTTAATGCAAATGTAGAAACCACTGTTTACTCTGCAGATTTATCTGTACAGGAAATGTTAAGTGTTGTTCAAAGTATGCAGGTTGCAGTGATGAAATAATATGACAAAACGTGGAGAAATCTATTATGCGGATTTAAAGGGGAGTGTTGGAAGTGAACAGGGTGGCTATCGTCCAGTGATTGTAATCCAAAATGATGTTGGTAATAAATATTCTAAAACATTAATTGTTGCACCGATTTCTACAAAACTAACAAAGCCACCTCTTCCAACCCACGTACTTATACCTACAAGCATTATTGATCGAACAAGTATGATTTTACTTGAACAAATCAGAACGATTGATAAAAAAAGATTAGGACAATGGATTTGTATGTTGGATAATGACACAATAAATAATATTGATAGTGCATTAAAAATAAGTTTGGGATTAAACTAGGCCACCTTAGGGTGGTTTTCGTTTATAATATTGAATTTATTTTATAAAAATATTTGCATTATTTAGTGGACATATTTAAACTAAATTATTGTATAAAATTTTAAATTTGCTGCTTAAAATAAAAAAAATAAAAAATAGTGATTTTTTATTGACATACCTACCTAATTTTGGTATTATTAAATAGCGCTAATGAGAAATACATGAAATATGAAGAAGTACTCAAGAGGCTGAAGAGGTGCCCCTGCTAAGGGTATAGGTCGAGTGATCGGCGCGAGGGTTCGACTCCCTCCTTCTTCGCCATTTATACGGTTTGGTGGTGTAGCGGTTAACATGCCTCCCTGTCACGGAGGAGATCGCGGGTT
>CAMQTJ010000043.1 GCA_947037125.1 uncultured Holdemania sp. | reverse complement strand
AGCTATCATACGTTATATACACTTATGAATACATCAATAAGAACATTGAATCAATATAGATGTTTAATTTTTTAGCCATTTTAATTTGATTTCGTTCGTGTTCAACACTTCTCCAATACTCAGTATAAATTTCTTTGGATACTTCATTCTTATCGTTTTTTGTATATATATAATATTTATTTTTATTTGACATATTTATGTTCTCCTTATTAGTTTTTTCATAGTACTAATAAGGGTGGAGCTCTTATAAAAAGTATTAATAATCACCACTATTCTCAAGTTATCAAAATTAGAGTGATATTTATTAAAACAAAATATAGAATGATATCTTCTGATGTATTTTAGTTTTGAAAAGTAATAATTTAAGTTTAAATTATTAAAATAAACTTGATATAAATAAATTTGAATATAGCTGATATAAGTTAATATATTATCAAACGATTAACACAATTTGTAATATTTCTATTTGATTATGTTATAATATGGTAGTTAATGATAGAGGAGGAATTTGATGAAAATAGCAATATGTGATGATGATTTTTTTCAATGTTCAAATATTGAGAATATTATTTTAAATTATTCAAAGACAATAAATCATGGTATAGACGTTGAAGTTTTTTATAATGGAAAAAGATTCTTGGAATCTTTACAGTATGAATGTATTTACGACTTGATATTTCTAGATATAGAATTGGGAACTACAACTGGATTAATAGTTGGTAATCAAATACGAAATAAACTAGGCGATTTTACAAGTAGAATAGTATTTATATCTGCTAAAAATGGTTATGATCAAGATTTATTTGAACTTAACCCGTTAAACTTTCTAAGAAAGCCATTTAGCAGTGAAAAAATAACTAAATGTATAGATATTGTAATGAATGTTTTAGGACAGGAAATGAATAAATTTCACTATAATATTGGTAAAGAATATAAACAATTGTTTGTGAAAGATATTTTGTACTTTAAAAGTCAAATTAGAAAGTTACAAATTGTAACTATAAATGATTCTGAAGTATTTTATGGAACATTGGATAAAATTAAAGGAAGATTACCAAATACATTTATTAGAGTACATGGTTCATATATTGTTAATTTTAATCATATATCTAAAATTTATAGCGATTTAATTACTATGAATAATGGTGATCAAATACCAATAAGTAAAATAAATGCAAAAGAGTTACATTGCTTGCAGTTTAAGCATATGAAGGAGCTTAGAGATGTCAACATATGAGGTAATATTTATAATATCTTTACCGATATATGCGTTGGCAATAAAAATACTATGTGATATTTTTTTTGGGAAAAAGATAAAAAGCAAAAAAATTGAATTTTTATTATATTTTTTACTTGCAGCTATTATTGTTGTAGTTTTTATTTTTGTAAGAATACCTATCATTTTTTTATCCGCTAATTTTATATGCTTTTATTTCATTTCCTGTAACTATGATTCTAATTTATTAAAGAGAGTAACATATTCTTTATCTATATGCTTATTTTTATTTGCTATTGAAATAATTTCTGCATCTTTTATCGGATTTTTTGAGTTGTCAGCATATAAAAATAGTGAATTCACATCAACAATTGCATTAGTTCTAAATAGAGTTATTACGTTGATTCTTGCGTATACAGCGTATAAATATAAAAAAACAGAAAGAAATAATCTATCTATACCTGCATATTATTATTTCGCTCATATTTTTATATTATTTGGAACAATGTACCTTTTTTTAGCATCACTTGAGCATTCGGGAATATCTCAAAATAAGATTATGGTCAGTAGTATTGTTGTACTACTAGTTAATTTTATGATCATTTTTTTGGATGAAAAAATATACGAACTTATGTTTATAAATATGGAAAGAAATGCTTTGAAGTTGCAAATAGAAGCACATGAAAATCAAACAGATATTATAAATAGTAGCTTGCTGAAAATTAAATCTCTAAAGCATGACATGAAGAATCATATTTTAGCGATACAATTAATATACAAAAATAAGGGGGTAGCAGAATTTAATAATTACACTAATGATATTCTAAAAGAGATAAATGATTTTAAAAGTGTTGTATCATCCGAAAATTTCATTATAGATAGTATCATAAATTTTAAGCTTCAGGATTTAGCTGAATATGAAGTAGATATAAAATTGAATGTTGACATCCCAAGTGAGTTAAATATACCTGATTACGATTTAACTGTAATTTTTGGTAATTTATTAGATAATGCAATAACAGCAATTAAGAAAAATCAAATAGATCGAAAATTAATGTTAAGTGTGCATTACTATAAAGGAAGCTTAATTATATTAATAGATAATTCTTATGATGAAAAACTGAATGTGGTTGAAGGGGAAATTATTACTACTAAAATATTTAAATCTGAACATAGTTTTGGCTTGCAAAATATAAGGAAAATAATAGAAAAATATAATGGAGAAATGCAAATTGATTACACTAGTAATATTTTCTCAGTATCAATTTTGATTCCTTGCTTACTAACAAAATAAATATTAAGATACGAGTATACTACAAAATAATGTAGAATACTCGTGTTTTTTTAATATTTAATCAATTTATAAGCCAAATATGACAGCATAACATACTAAATGTGACAACTCACGGCACGAATCTTTTAACTGTAATATAATGAATATGCATAAGACATGTAACAATATAATGGAAAAGGAGGGAAAAAGATATGAAAATCAAAAAAAAAGGGTTCGAAAAAATTGTTTCTTATTTTTTAGGAACAACTATTACATCATTAGCTTTTATAGTAACAGCATTTAGTGTCAACTCAGCTTGTATTTATATTATGCACCAACCAAAGTTGCCAGAATCAGCAAAGAAAATGCGTAAGTTTTAATGTTTGAAAAGAAAATAGAAGTGTTCGCTGATATATTAATTGAAAATGATATTTCACAAACAAATGATAGAGAAATAATAGTTTATGGCATTTCAACTATTATTGAGATTACGTTTAATATTTTATCAACAATTGTCGTCGGATATATTCTTGGTTTATTAGTAGAAAGTCTAATATTCTTGTGTGCATTCTCATTTATTCGTACATATTCAGGGGGATATCATTGCAAAAGTGCAATAAACTGTTACTTATTATCAATTTTTACTGTAATTATTGCTTTGATGTTAGTGAAAATTTGTCCAGTGGATTATAGTCAAATAATGAGTTTGACTATGCTATTATTAGCAATCCCTATTATTATTAAATTAGCACCAGTTGAGACTGAAACAAAACTATTGGATGATATAGAAAAGAAACATTATAGGAACAAGACTATTAGAAATTTGATTATTGAATGTTTAATAATCGGTGTATTATTTTGTATAGGATTTTATAGTTATGGGCTTATTATTAGTTTTGCAATATTTACAGTTTGTGGGTTATTAATTGTGCAAAAAATAGTAATAAAGCGTAGCACAGAAGTATATAAGTAATTGTTGATCTGATATATCCTTGTATATTAAACTAAAAATCCAAAAATGAACGTTCCAGAATATTAAATTAAAATACTATATTACTAGTAATTTAATTGTGTATAAAAAAGAAAGGTGGTGATCTAAGATGAGTGCTAATTATGGAAGAATAAAAAATGGTGATATCATAGTAACTGTAAATTGATTATTGTTGAAAGTACTTGTATTAGATTAAAAAACTAGAAAAATAAGGAGAATATAAAATGAAAAACAAAAAAATGTTAAGTTTATTATTGGTAGGAACTATTATTGCAACATCATCAGTAACAGCGTTTGCAGAATCAACAGGTGATCCATATACTCGAACAGAAGAATTTTACTCTGGAAGAGGAATGACAAGAGTAACAGCTATTCATGAATTAACTGGTAGATATGCAACTGCAACAGGTAGTCAAACAAGTGCCTATTTTAATAATTTAGGATATTTAGAGCAAGAATTCGCTCCTGATTATGGAAGAACTCTTTATATTAATTTAATGGACGAAGACTTTACTGGAGGAGATGACCTTATAAAAGAATATCAAGGAACCTTTGAAGGTAGAAGATTGGCTACTATTAAACGAACAAGTGTAAAAATTAATGGTGCATTTGAAGTTAATGGTGATGCAACTGCTGAGCTGTATTTGAACGCAAGAATGACTCCTCATTATGATGATGATTTGAATTTCAAAACACGTTTATTTAGATATAAGCTTGTCAACTAGAGTATAATCGAGTTAGAAATAGGAGAGATTAATTTATGAAGATTATAATAGCAATTATGTGTTGTTTACTAGTTTTATCGGGGTGTAAAAAAGATGACAATAATGCAAATACTGATTATAACAATTCAGAAAGAAGAGGGCCACTATTTATTGAAAAAATTGCAATAAAAAAGGATAATGCATGCTGGTATTCTCATCTATCAATGAGCTATTCAAGGATTGACAAAGAACAACCAAACTCAGTTGAGAATATGAATATGGATTCATTGAGTAACATTTTCTTTGATGGATTTAATATTTGTGAGACTGAAAATCCTGAATATTATGTAAGAGTTCTAGATGAAAATGATAATGTTATTGGAAAGAGCAGTGCATCTACTTTGTCATATTCAATTGGAGAAAAGCAGTGGGATGACGTACATGCAATTGGGTCTTTTTTAAGAGAAAAACTTTATAATCGACATATTACTATTGATGATCTTGAAGGGTTAGTATTAACTTATTTCTCAAAGGATTTAATTGTTGAATTATATAACGAGGCATTTGATATGGAACCGCGTTCATTGGGAAACTACCACAATAATCAGGCTCATTTTATAACTAAATATCAGGAGAATAGTGTTGAGGTAACAGTTGGTGCTTTAGTTAATTGGGGATACATCGATGCGGTTAACTTACAGTTCGAAGCTACTGGTACTACACCTATCACCTTAACAGACGATCAAATAGCTGAAATTAATGTTAGTGTTAGTGAAGAACTAGTTTCTAATCAACATCATCAAGTTGAAAGTATACCGCATAGTGATGATGTTATTACTTTAGAATTAATAAACGAGGCATTGGATAGTGTCTTTATTAAAGATAGTGAATAAGGCAATTGTATTAAAAAATATCCATAAGCAATATAACGATGTTATCGTACTAAAAGATCTCACATTGTCATTTGATAATGTGGGACTTTATCTTATAACTGGTAGAAGTGGTAGCGGTAAAACTACTTTACTTAATATTATTTATGGAATTTTGGATTATGAAAAAGGTGATTATTATCTTAATGATTTTCATGTTACAACAAGTTTAAGTAAAACTGAAATACTTAATTTTATTAGTTATGTTACACAAGATGCCTATTTCATTTCATATTTAACGATAATGGAAAATTTAATGTTGATTAGTGAAGATGAAAATAAAATACTTGAACTATATCACCAATATTTTATCAATGATGATTTATTAAAACGTTATCCATCACAATTATCAGGAGGGGAAAAGCAAAGATTAAATGTTTTAAGATGCCTTTTAAAAGACAACAAGATAATCTTATTGGATGAACCTACATCAAATTTGGATAGTAAAAACAGTCAATTGTTATGTGAAATGGTTAAAAAAGTAGCACAAGATAATTTAGTTATTTGTGTTTCTCATGATGAAATATTTGAAGGCTACACTAATAGGGTTATTGACTTAGAGAAGCAAGGTTGTGATTTTGAAGAAGAAAGTACAAAAGTAATTATTAAACAAAATAACGATATTATGACAAAGAATAAATCTTCATATAAATTGGTTGCGAACATGATTAAAGATAAAAATACCAAAACAATGAATGCATTGATCACTTTCATGTTTAGTGTTTCTTTATTAATATCATTTATGTGTTTTAATCCTACTGATAAAATTATTACGATGTTAGATAAACAAGTTGGTTTAAATTATATAAACGTAAATTGTCCTATAACAATGCTGCAAGAATGTCAAAATGAATTTGATACATTAGTATATCCATATGGTAGCGCAACATCATATTTTGATGAACCAATAGATGAATCAGAAAGTGCAGTGGTTGTTATGAGAGCGGGTGATTATGAACCAATTGTTGAAATTATGACTATACCATTTGATGATGAAAAATTTAAATATAGTGATAATTTAGCTCATGGTACTTATTTTATCAATGATAATGATATTATTATTGGCTATAATAAAGCAAGACAAATGACATCAAAAAATATCGGAAATTTAATAAATACTCCATATACAATTAATATGCCAAGTGGTGAAGTTGACTTCAATATTGTTGGAATATTTAATGAATTTATAGATGATCAAGCAGAGTATTTTTATACTGCTTTTGGATACGAGAATTATAATGATTCAATTTACTTAAATTCTAGTTATACTAGTACATTTTTAAATGATGGTCGTTTTGCACTTAGTGAAATACAACAAGAGGTATATCGATTTAATGCTTACTTTGATGATTTTTCAATTGCATATAACATTTCGAAAAAATATCATCAAGACAAAAAAATAGATAATAGCCAAATAAGTGTTGATCCACTTACGGATAGTTATACTGGAATAATTAGATCATTTACCCAAATGTCATTGTTTTTTATTCCCTTAATTATTATGGGTGTATTCATTACTTTACTATTTTATGCCCAATTAAGTATCTTAAAAAATACTTACAATAGTGAAGATTTGTGTGTATATGAATATTGTGGCTTTAAACGTAAACAAATTATTACGGCAATCAGTACAGCAAATGTTATTAAACTTGCAATAATTTTTCTTGTTGCACTCATATTCGCAATTGTGATTTCACTTATAAGTAATTATTATTTATATGTAAACAATCAATTAATTCCATTGTTTACTATTGATATTTTTATTTCATTAATAATTTTTGCTTTAATCGTACTTGTATCTATTATCATTAATTTTCTTTTCTTTAAAAAAATAAAAGTTAAAACTTGGTATCAACTTCTAATAGAAAAGAGGGATTTATTATGATTAGATTAGTCAATTTAAGTAAATCCTATAAAGAAAATAATGTTTTAGGTGAGATTAATTATGAGTTTAAACAAGGGAGCTTGTATTTAGTTAAGGGAATTAGTGGATGTGGTAAAAGTACATTACTTAATGTAATCACAGGTTTAAATAATGAATACGAAGGCGATGTTTTTTTTGATGATATAAACATTAAAGATATTAATAATTTTGAATATCGTAAGAATTTTGCTTATATATTACAGAAAAGTTTATTGATTGGTGAATTGAGTATTTTAGATAATTTAAAACTTATAAGTAATGATGAAGATAAAATAATTGAATTACTTAAACAATTTGATTTAAGTGATCATATAGATAAATATCCAAGCCAATTAAGCAATGGTCAAAGAATACGTATTAGTGTCACTAGAGCTCTTTTAATGAATTGTGATATTATTGTAGCAGATGAACCAACATCTTCATTAGATAAAGCTAATGCTATAATGATAGCTAATTTATTACTTTATTTAAAAAAATATGGAAAAACAATAATTGTTTGTACTCATGATAATGTTTTTGATGAATTATATGATTATAAAATAGAAATGGGTAAAAATGATTTTAAAAGTTATACAAGAAATGAAGATAATGAAATCTTAGAAATAGAAAAAATTGAAATTATATCTAAAAAATATAATTTCTTTGATGATTATAAAATGTTGAAAAATAAATATTTTAATCTAACAATTACTAAAATTTTTAAATCTTGCTTTATTTTCATATTTTTATTTTTAATTGCAGGTTACCAAAGTAATTTCAATAGTATAGTTTTAAAAGACTTTTATCAAAATTATCCCTTAGATGTTGTACGGGTATCACAAAGTAATATAGACAATATTGAATATGAATATATCATTGAAAAATATTATGTGAAAGATGATGCTAGTAATCTTTTTGGGATATCTAAGAATATTGAAGATAATGCTTTTATGCTTAATGGGGCAATAGAATATGGACGTTATCCAATTGATGATAATGAAATTATAGTAGACTATACATTTATTGAAAATCAGTTTAATGATGATGCTAATGAAAATATTATAGGGAAGACATTTTATAGTGCAAAGCTTGAAAAGGAATATACAATTGTAGGAATAATGGAAAATGATGCACAAATGATAAATAATTTTTATAATTTTGATGCTGATTATTTTTTAGAGGAAAATGTAGGGAATATATTTGTATTAAGTAGTGAAATGTTACAATATAAGTTAAGTAATACAAAAGACATCCAAGTTAAAATACCTGAATTATACTACCAAGATAATTATGAACAGTATATGTTGGAAAATAACATTGATAGTTATTGGCAACATTACTTAAATAATGAATTGTTATCAATCAAGCAAATTTCTTTGTTTGTGAATTGTAGTATTTTAATGATCATGTTTTTATTATATATATATTTATTTAATAGCGTCACCTTAAAATTGTTTTATCGTAAAAGTGAAATTGGGTATTTTAAACTAATGAATTTTTCTTATAAAAGAATAATGAAAATATTAATATCAACTAGTACTTTTAGTAATTTAGTAGGTGTAATTTTTGGTTATTTACTCTATTTATTAATTGCTATAATTATTAATTTATTATTTGATATTTACTTGTTTATTACTATTAAATTAACTGTGGTGATCTTATTAAGTATGATAGTTTATTTTGCGACATTGACATATTTTCCAAGTAAAAAATATAGCAAGCTTACAATAAGTGAATTGTTGAGAGATTATCTATGAATATACTTAATAGAGTAAAATTGTCGATACTTAGAAATAAGAAAAGAGAAATGCTTTTTTTATTGTTTTTCTTTTTTGTGAACTTAATTTTATTATCTGGATTATCGCTTATTGGTGCTTCAGATAGTGCGTTGAAAAATGTTAGATATTCAATGAATCCTGTAATAGAATATCAGAGTGTTGATAAAAGCTTAGAGATCAATGTAGATGAAATATCAGGGCTAATGAATAGTAATGATGAAATTAAAGCTGTTCACTTTATTAGAAAAGAGATGGTGTTTGCTAACAGCTTTGAACCATTAACACAACAAGAAATTCAAAAGATGTACGATGGTGGTATCAATGGAAATTCACCTAATATATCCGTATCAGGTAGTTATTTTGTTGAAATGATACAATTTGAATCAAATGAATTTTCATTAATTAATGGGAGAATACTTGAGCAAAATGATTTTGATCAAAATTTAAATATGGGACTCATTGAAATGGAGCTTGCGAATAAAAATAATATTGCGATTGGTGACAAAATTAGTCTAAATATCTGTAGTGATAAAGAGATTGAAAATTTTGAATTAACTAATGATCAAGTACAACTTGAAATAGAAATTATAGGTATATTTAAAAATAATTTAAAAGATGATGAAAATACAGGTGTTATTTTTAAGCCAGAAAATACTGTGTTTGTTAGTGGAAATACTGTAGATAGTATAAGTATGATGCACAATAATATTTCAGGTAAAACAGGTCTAAATAAAAAAGAAATAGAAGAATCAAAACTTAAAAACAATGTCTTAATTTCATTAGATAATGCGTTACTTATAGACGATTTTGTAATTAAAAATCAAAACATATCTAATAGATTATTTAATACGCATGATGAAGAGTATACATTATATAGCCAAAATTTTATTATGTTAAACCTGTTTGGTGAGTTAATTGTCAGTGTAATTTGCATAAATGTTGTAATCATATTAATATTACTTATTACGATGAAGTTTTATGATAGAAAAAAAGAAATAGCATCAATGTTTTGTTTAGGTGTATCAAATGTTAAACTATTTTCGCAACTAGTTATAGAAACATTATTCATTCAGTTTATTGGATTTGTATTGTCACTACTGGTTTTTGCGTTATTAATAATACCTGCAAATGTTTATTTCATTCCAACAAATAATGTTGAGATAAATAACAGTGAGGAAAATATGATTTTTGATGATAAAGTTGATTATTTCTCTACTGTTGATTATAGTGACTTCACTGATAATTTTATATTAGATATTAATATAGAAATGATTATCATAGTATATGTTATGCAAGTAGTTCTAATTGTAATATGTGAGTATTTGATATTTATTATTGTTATTAAAATGAGAATTAAGCGATTAATGGAATAGGTTAAATTGATAGGTTTACTTTACTATAGTGTAAAAGTTTATTTGGATAATAAAATCTTAAAAAGAGTGATAACGCCTAATAATAAATCAAAACAGGTGGCGTATGGAACGACCAATTTACCAAATAGCATATTGTACAATTAATTTCTACTAACTATTTATAGTATTACTTAACTAGATGTAACACCACGTTACATACCATGTAAACGTACAAATATACACTTATTCCTTGTTGAGAATTATTTTAAAATTTTATAGATATTACTAGATTTACCACCGTTTTTTCGATATTGATTTTGGCTTTCAATATAACCATTCGCAACTAAATCCTTGATTGCAAGGGTAATGGTTTGTCTTGATACACCTAAATTATAGGCAATTGTATTCATTGAATGAAAGCAGTTGCCTTTTTTTGCGCTATGTCTTTCTAAATACATATAAAGACAAACGCATCGACTAGGAAGTTTTGATAAATATATAGAATCACTAAGTTGTGTCATAATCTAACCTTGAACTTGCCAATGATTTCTTCTTTATCATCTGCAAGTGTTGTTTTACCAGTGATAGCTTGAATGATTTCCTCTTTTCTAATGTACTCAATTTTTAGGGATTCATTTTCTTCAATCGTGTAAGGCTTTTCAAATTTTATTCCCCATTGAGTAAATAGTTTTAACTTCGTTCTCATAGGATGTGAACCTGTTTTCATTACAATGAAATCTCCTTTAGGCATGGTCTTAAGCTCATCTGTTGTTACTAGGGGACGTTCAATCATTTGCAGGGATTGTGTTGGGTCATTTCTACCTGATGACACAGATCCACTTAAAACGGTCTTACTGCCAAGGTTTTTCGATAGTACTTCAGCTGTTTTTGAATTAGGAGCAAAGCCACCAAATACCGAAGATTGACAATTATCAATTATAATTTCGCATCCATCTTTATCGTAGTTTCTTTCAAGTTGGGCAATAGATTGAATGATAGCTACAATAGATAATCTTCTACTGCGTGAAGCAGAGAACATCATTTCAGCAGATTCAATCTTGGGTATTGTTCCAATCTCATCTAAGTAAAACATAATACGATTTTTTAGTTTCCCACCATTTTCATCAGCTATTACTATGTCACGATATAATTGTTGGATGATAAGTGAAATAATGAAGTATTTGGTCGAATCTTCTTCAGGCATCACCAGAAAGATTGCACACTTTTGATTACAAAACTTTTCGGCATCAATGTCAGTTGCGAAACATAATATTTGCTCAAGTTCAGAATCAATGAATGTGTTTAAACGTGCTAGTGCAGTTGATAATATTGATTGCATTGATTGATCTGATGTATTTAGAGCAGAGCCTGCAAACCATTTGGCTTTATGATTTTCAGGTAATTTATTTACTAACTTTTTAAATTCTGATTCGCCACTTTTATCACTGCTACCCATCATGTCTTGAATGATTTTAAAGACTGATATAATGTGTCGTTTATCTTTTTCGCCAAATTCAGATATTATCAAAATTGATGAAGTGAGTAGACCCTCAGCTGAATCATAAAAAAATTGATTTGAGCCGAAGTTCATTTCACTACTACCTGAATAAATTATGGTCTTGGCGATTATTTTAGCATATCTTTCTGCTTTAGCTTTTAGTTTTAAATTAGATTTATTACTTAGGTATAAGTCCATATAGTGATTCACAAGATGTAACATGTTAAAGTGGTTACTTCTTGTAGGATTTCTTAAATCAATAACAGAAATATCATAATCATAATATTTTTTTGCTATGGTAGCATAGTTTCTAAATAGGTCTCCCTTTGTATCTGTACACAGGAAAGACATACCACTCGCACACGCATATTCAAGGTTAGGATAAAGAAAATAAGCAGTTTTACCGACTCCAGCGGCACCGATCATTAGTGAGTGAATATCATCATCATCAACGATAGCATAAACTTTTTTATGCTTTTCAGTATAGCCTACAACAATTCCTTGTGCAGTAGGAAGAGATTGTTTGTTTCTCCACAGTTCAGGTGCAAATAGGATATGATTATAGGTTGTTGCGATTTCTTTGGGGGTCGCAAATCTAGCTGTTCCATGTTGTCCATCGCCAACTGTTTTACTTTTGATATTATTCAATGAGTAATTTTTATTAAATAAAACTGCAACAATAATTATGAATAAACCAACTATGGCTAGTGTCAGTATTAATTGTGGAGACATGTGCTAAAAGTCCATATCCATTTCATCTGTATATGATATATCGGCAGGCTCAACATATTCTAGTATTTTAGCAAGTGCTGAATCATAACAATCAGATGATGTAACCTCATTATACATTTGATCAATTACCTCTTGTTTAATACCTGCTACTCTCATTGCTCGCATGCTGATTCCTAATATATTAAATATATTTCCATTTGCTCCAATGATATGAGCTTTTACTTTATCGTTTTCCATTTTATTTTTCCTTTCTCATGTTTAATAAATAAACATAGGTATTTAAACAAAAAGAAGCAAAATCAATATATAATTGAATATATTGAACTTTGCATTCTTTTGTCATATAAATATTTTCTTGATTCATTAATTTGATTTCACTGATTTTTTTAACTAAATCCTGAGGAATGGATTTGCTATTTTTAGGTTTAATATTATATTCTTTTGATCCTTTTAAAATATCAATCATTTCTTCATTCGTATAGTTTTTTGATAGGTGCTTGAATTGTTGTTTCGCAATTATTAAGGCAGTTGCACATGATATTAATAATTTGTATTGTGCTTCAGTTTTCACTTTGATAAAGGGACTATCGTAGTTATACAAAAAAGGTGAATAAGTAGTAATAAGGTCACTTATATTCTTAGTTTTCATTTTATCCATTAAGCTACAACAATCATTTAGTAATTCTATTTTAGTTTCAATTGTGCTATCAATGGTGGCACTTATAACAGGTTGATTATTTTTAAACTTTAAATCCTCATTAAAATCTTTAAAAGTTGATTTAATTGCAAAGACTCTATATTGACTACAAAGATTTGAAGTTATTCTATTAGTTGCATCATTACCTGCTTCATCATTATCTAGGCATAAATAAATTGATGTAATATGAGAGTTAACTGCAAGGCGATGCAATAAGGCTTCATCCGATATACCACAAAGAGCAACGTAGGTATGCTCTTGCCAATCTTTAATGTTAAGGGTGATGTAGGATAGCATATCAATAGGTGCTTCGAATACATAGATGCAATCACTTTTCCCATCGTAATGAAATGAGTGTTTTGCAATTGACCCTTTGGTATTTCCTTTAAATGAATTTACTGATTCAAAGGTCGATCTTTTATGGACATGCCTAACTGTTTTATTTTCATCATAACCAATGAAATTGCAATTTGAAAAACGATAATCTTGATAAATTAAATCATAAACTATAAAACTATTAATAATTTCAATATCAATAAAGCGATACATATTTAAATAGGTAATTATATGATTGTTATTACTATTTTTCTTAGGTAGCTGCATTTCATTATTGTATAACTGTTTACTAATCTCACGTTGTGTAAAATTGCTTGATATGTATTCTAATGCTTCAGACTCTGTATAATCAAAAAATGTTATGAGAAAATCAATTGGTAAACCACCACGCTTCATTGAGTGCTGATACCATAGATTTTCTTTGAATGATATACTATCATGCTTTTTCCATTTAAGTGTTTTTCCAACCTTATCAAGTTGTTCGTCCAAGGATATTAGTATGTCAGTTATCAATATATTGTTTGCATTATATTTATTCATTTTGCACCTTTACTTATGCTCATTAGGATTATGACCAAGAGCAATATTTCTTATTTTTTGATTCTTTAATATTTCATAATCAACTTTGGAATTCATTTTGCAAGTGTTTAAACTATCTTCGATTATTCTTGAAATTAAGTATAATAATTTGATACTTGAAAATAGGGGAGAGCTATAGTATTCCTCTGCTTGATCGTGGTGGTTATTGGATGTATCACTATCTGGCTTATTAAGTTTAATAAGTTTGGGTTCAACTGATTTTTCATTATTAAGCTCTAATTGATTATCAAGAATATTATCAATATAATCATCAAATGCATTAGAGATTGGAACTGATGTTGAGTTAGTATGTAATTCAATTTTAGTAGTATCAATGTCATCAGCAATCTTAATGATGTAGTTTTTTATTGACTTGAATTCAGGCAAGCTACTAATAATTACATAGGTGATTTTAGAATAACTGTAGTTTGAATGAATAATATTTTTTTGATCAAACCATAGCTGAAGCAATTGTTCAATATTTTCATCCTTAGATACTTCATCAACAATTTCATCAACTAAATCTTTAATTTTTTTAGGTAGATAACCATATGATTTTCGCCCACCAATCTGTTTAAGCTGTTTTGATAAAAAGATTAATTTTTCATCAAGAGATGGAAGATGTTTAATATTTGATTTGATATTATGGACTGTGTCATTTAGATAATCTTTACTTAGCAGTTTGATATTATCACGATACTGAGTTTGTTGTTTATAAACATTCAACATTTCATCTTTGAATATTTCATTGGCAAGTGACGATCTAATATCATTAATCGATTGCTTATTCATATATCCTTGTTTTCCATCTTTAGCATGCAGGACAATATGAACGTGAGGGTGATGAGATTCATCATGAAATGATGCGAACCATTCAAAATTATCAGGATCAATTTTTAGGCTATTACTAAGGGTATTTCTTTTTGACCTAATTAATGATTTCCAACTATTTACATCATCAAAACCAAGTGCAACAGCATCTTCTCTTTTTAATGATACAATGGTAGTCCAAATGTTTCCTTGATTGTTTGCAACTGTATCTTTTACTTGTTGTAATATAATATCATCATTAGTATCAGAAAAAAGACCATCATCCTGACTTAATCACTCGTGGTCTTTGTGCTATATAAGTAATGTATTCGCCAACATCACTTAATTCATTATAATAATTTTCTTCGATTGAACATATAAGTTCTGATGCTGACTCAATAGTAGAAATATGGTGGAATGTTTTATATTCAGGAAAGGTTTTGATATCAGGATATTTTGATAACAGATTTTTAATTAGTTTTCTTTGATTAATTGTAGCAGGTTTTAATTTATTATCTTTCTTAATGAATACTGCCCCATCTCTTTTGGCTATATATTGAATAAAGCCTGAGCGTTTTGTGGCATTAGGCTTCATGTATCCACACTTAACAATTATTTTAGGAATACGATTACCTGCTTACTTTATTGCTTTCTTTTTTGATAGGCAACTGTATCTTCAAAACTTATTTTACCATGACTATTTTTTACATCCATTACACATTTACCTCTAAGTTTTGTAAGGGTAGATTCATCAATAGAGTGAGTTGCAGAGATTACATTCATCATCATATTTAATTCGACACTGAATTTAAATAGTAGTTTGGCAATTGTGTCATTGCCTAAACCAACAGTACCAACAATTAAACTTTCTATTGTTTGCGAGTTGTATTTTATGTTATCGTCCTTGTTAAAGTAGCCTGCATAAAACATGATAGCATCTTCAATGAAATCATTTCTTGATTTGCATTTAGCATTCTCTATATTATCATCACAAAGTTGAATAATATTAGGAGTTAACATAGTACCAGTTTTAATTCTTTGTTTTCTCATGGAAGTCCTTTCTGATTAATAAAAATATTGATTTAATAATAATTTATAACATACTTGACTAACTGCACCCAAAAGTGTATGCTTTTGGGTGCAGAGGGCGGGTGTTATTATGACTGAATATAACTTATCAGACAAAATTTTAAATGATATAAAAACTTTTGATGATGGTACGATTTTTTCAATAAATGATTTTTATCATGAAGGAACTAAAAATACAATTAAATCTATACTATTTAGATTAGAGAAAAAAAAGGAAATAGTAAGATTAATTGATGGGATGTATACAAAACCAAAATTTAGTAATATTCTTAGTGAATATAGTTACCCAACAATTACTGAAATTGCAAATAAAATAGCTGAAAAATTCTCCTGGACAATTTGCCCAAGTAAAGATCATGCACTTAACTTAATAGGATTGTCGACACAAGTACCAAATGATTTCATATATATCAGTGATGGACCTTACAGAGAATATGAGTATCGTGGTAAGAAATTAATATTCAAACATTCAAGTAATAGATTTATAACTGACTATTCATACATATTATCTTTATCAGTTCAGTCAATTAAAGCAATAGGGAGAGATAATATTACTGATGATGATATCATCAAAATAGCTTGTTTTTGGAAAATTCATAATGATAAATCTACTGAAAATACGAGTAAATTACCAGTTTGGATAAATGAAGTATTTAATAAAATAACAAAGGAAAAAGATAAATTATGAATAAATTTATAACATATTCAAAAGAAGAACAAAAATTAATAATAAATAATACTTCTGAAAAGATGGGTATTTCTAATGCAATCATTGAAAAGGATTTTTGGGTTTGCTGGGCATTGGATTATTTACTAAATTTAAGTATAAGGATTCTATTTATTTTAAAGGAGGTACCAGCCTGTCAAAAGTATATAATCTAATTGAAAGATTTTCGGAGGACATTGACCTTGTACTTGATTGGAGAATACTAAATTATTATCAAGATGAACCATATATAAATAGAACTAATAGACAACAAGAATTATTCAATAAGGAAATGAATAATAAAACTGCAATATTTATAAAAGAGCAATGCCTAAAGATTATGAATGATGATTTTATGAAAATATTTAAAGGGGATTATGAACTATATATTGATGATTATGACCCACAAACAATTTGCTTTAGATATCCTCAAAATTATACTGATGTTTCAATACTTCAAGTCATTAGATTGGAAATAGGAGCATTAGCAGAGCCTATTCCGTCAGCCAATGGGAATTTGCAATCTTATATTGGGCAATGCTATCCGAATATTTTTGATTCAATTGATGTGAATGTTGTTGTGGTATCATCACTAAGGACTTTCTTTGAAAAGCTTTTGATAATACATAGGGAAGCAATCGTACAAATGGTAATTATCCAATGAGGTATTCTAGGCATTTTTATGATTTGTATAAAATGCTTAAATCTAAAACAAAAGATGAATCATATGAAGATCTTCAATTATTATATAAGGTAGTTGAATTCAAGAAAAAATTCTACCCATGTAATTGGGCGAAATATGACGATATATATAGTGGTGAGCTAAAACTTTTTTTAAGTAGAGAAGCAATTGATTCTTTTTCAAAAGACTATACAAGCATGAGTATTATGATTTTCGGCGATAAACCAACATTTGAAGAGATAATGAGGGACTTGAAGATATTCGAGGTTGAAATTAATGAAAGAATTAAAAGTAAATTAATAGAAAAAATATAGTAAATTACCAAGTTATAATATTGTTATATACATATTATATAAATTAAAAAGTGCGTTAGCACTTTTTAATGTTTTGAGTAGTATTCTCTACGAGTACATGGGTTTCAAGTCTCCATACCGACTAAATATAAATGTTGTATTTTTATTGTAATATTCATGTTCTGTTCATATTTAAAACTCTTTACAGCAGAGAATCAAAAGGTTACTCTTAAATGTAAAGTAATTATATCATGTGTAATTGACATAAGCAAAATATATTTATTTTTCGCTTCATAATATATGATTGATTAGTAGAACGCTTGTAGTTAGTAACTAATTGTTGTATTACTAAATAAAATCTTTAAATTGCCAAGGATTTTGATATTATCACTAATGTTTTTTAAGTATTACTATAATCTTTACCCAGCGGGCGTTGCCGTTGGTGTTTCACTTAAAAAGTACTATCGTCTTTATAACCTGTTTAATATTATTTATTTGAAAATCGCTAGACTTGTAAATTATGTAAATTTATTGTGTATTCTTAAACTGTGCGATGATAAAAAATACCTGCAACATACTGTCATTCTTTGAAGAATTATGGCACACGTGCAAAACAAATGGCATGATTCCGCAGATTAGGCATCAGATTAGATTAAGTAATGAATATATTTAAGATGACTCAATAAATCAAGCAATACAATTGTTTACCATAATATTGAGTGATACCATTTTGATACACTTTTACCGTGGATTATTTGGACTACATGGATAAAAGGGGGGCAAATGGACTATTTGGACGAGACGGAAAATAGGACTGTTGAGTGGGAATAAAAACATAAAAATGACTTTACAGCGAATATTGATTTTTGTGTATGTTGAATCAAAATCTAATTTAAAGATAGAATTTTGACACTTTATTCATGTTATGATGAATGAAATTTTAAAATAATAGTTAGATAAATGATAAAGAAAAATTATAAAAAAATATTATTATTTTAATATATATAGAAGAAAATGAATTTAAATTATACGCTTAATCCCAGATTACATACACTTAAGCTCAAGTGCTTGAATAATGTATTTACATAGAATATAATTCAAATAGGATAAAAACGGTTTAATAAAATATTGTTGAGTTTGATTATATTAAACCAATAAAATAGGAGATAATATGAAAGATAATAAAATTTTCAATATGTTTTTAGTTTTAGCAATACAAATGGTTGCAGTAATACCAATACAAAGATTGAAACAAAACCTACACCAACATCAACACCTGAAATAACACCAACGGCACTTACAACTATCTATTTTGATGATATCAATTTAGAGCATTTAGAAGATGTATTTCCAAATTCATTGTATTATGCATGTGAATTTGATGAAGGTGTAGTCTATAAAATTTATTCAATTAATAAAAATTTTGACAGTGAAACAAATGAGTTAGTGCCATATAGAGCAGGAAACTTGTATCAATTCAATGAAGAAATGTATACATATAAATATGAAAATAATCTTATAATAAATAAACCAGAGTCATTTCCAACTGATAGTGGTCCAAGTACTTATGCAACACAAGTAATGTATTACAACGATGTACTTTCTTTTATAGGTGGTGCTGACATGGAATTTCTTACAGAGGAAAACTTATATGGTCTTATGTTACCAAAAGGTTTTGAAACGACATTTGATAGTGGGTTATATTCAGTAATTGAGGAAATAGAACGTAATATAATAACAGGTGACTATGAAGAAGAACCATATATTTATAAGTGTAATAAAATTAAATAAGCTACGATGATGAACAAATATATGGATGGTGTAAAGACTTGTACACTTGAAATCTGTGGTAAGAAAATTTAAATTGCAATCGAATCAAGTATGGCTTTTGCTAAACCACTTGTTAAACAAATTAAAAACAAAACATCGTCTTAAAAATTTATTGAAATAATGGGATGTACTGGTGGTTGTATTAATTCGTAAATCGCATGAAAATCCTCAAAGTAAGTCATTTTATGATAATTTTTTACAAGAGCCTAATTCGTATCTTGCACATGAATTATTGCATACAACATATAAAAAACAATTGCGTTTTAAATAACTAAAAAAAGACATCAATATTTTTTGATGTCTTTTATTTAAATTAGTTAGTTAAATAGATAATTATTATAATAATATTGAATTTGCTTTAATTTATTAAATAAGCATATATGAAATTTTGAATAATTAATTTTCTTGTATTTTACTATGTTTGTAACGATCCCAGATAAATATTGAATAAACATAATAACAAGAAATAAAGATATAGCTAATATAATATAAAATATTCATTATATTAAATGCTGTAAACATCTCTACACCAAATATTGATGTCTGTACAAATATATATGATAGACCACATATATTACCAAAAATTGAAAAAATAATATGAAGAATATCATTTTTTTTAATTATAGAATTCTTATTTATTTTTTGTGTTAAATATGATGAAAATGCAAAAACGACACAACTTTGAGATATGAATGTTAACATGATTTAGTTCTCCTTATATCGATATTTTTTATTAAATACAAATAAATTGTATCATATCATTAATAATATAGATAGAATTATTTATTAATATAATTTGATTATTTGTATTATCAAACTAGATTGAATTATTATTAGAATTTGATTATTTTAGTCTATTATAATTATTCAGTCATATAATTTAATGGGTGATAAAAATGAAGAAAATAATTGGGTTGGTCTTAAGTGTTTTACTATGTTTTACAACAGTAAGTGCCGATGAAGATTTTGCTACTAATAGTAAGGGTGCAATATTAATTGACTATAATACAATGACTGTTTTATACGAAAAAAATAGCAATGATAAATTATATCCTGCCTCAATGACTAAAATGATGTCATTGTTATTAGTATTAGAAGCCGTAAATGGTGGTGTTATTAACTGGGATGAT
>CAMQTJ010000042.1 GCA_947037125.1 uncultured Holdemania sp. | reverse complement strand
TAGCAACAACACTCATATCAGGGATACTTCCACCTTCGTCAAGTGGAGAAACTTCGTATAATATTTCAAATCCACCTTGTAAATCTAACCCAAGTGTAACGTTATTAGCAACATCTTGTGAAAAAGTTGCTATTAAAATAAAAACAGCAATAATTGTTGCAATAAAGACACCAAAGTGTTTATTGTTCTTCTTGTTCATAATTACATCCTCCTATTAAGTCATTAAATTCTGATAAATCTGCCTTATACCCATCAATAATTGCCTTTGTTGACAAAAATCGAATAACTTGGTCTGCTGATAAAGATAATATATCATTTACAGCTTCATGTAAAGACTTAGGAAGCCTTTTTTTCCAAATACTTCCCATTAACGTGTCCACTAAATTATCAAAGGTAATTGAATAACTAAATTCTCTTTGTAACTTATGAAGATGCAAAAGCAGTGTTAACTGAATTTGACCGTCTAAAATATCAAATTCATTCATATCTTATCCCCAATCTTTTATCATACTTATTCCTTTTAAATCATACCTTATAAAAATGGGAGTGTATTATGAAAAAAAAACTACTAGCTACCACATTTTTACTATTACTAACTTCACTAATTGCTAAAACAGTATCTTTTACTACCCGAATCATTATTGCAAGAACACTAGATGATACTGCAATGAATTTATATTCATTAGCAATGCCAACTCTATTGTTTTTATTAACAATTTCATATTTTGGGATACCAAGTGCTTTAACGAAGTTAATTTCATCAAATAAAGAAAATAAGCATTACCTAAGTGCATCTATTATTATATCACTAGTTAACAACATTTTACTAGTTATTTTCACTATTTTATTCATACCAATATACGCAAAATATATTTTAAAACAAGAAGTCTTAATTCCAGTACTATATTCAATTGTCCCTATACTGCTCCCTGTAGCCATAAGTGGGCTTTTTAAAGGCTATTTAATTGGTAAATACAAGATTATCATTAGCCAATCCGCTCAAGTATTTGAAGAAATATGCCGATTACTATTTTTTGTTTTATTCGCAAACAACTATACTTCATCACCAATTACTCTTGCAAGTTTCGCTATTTTTTCATTATGTATTGGTGAAATTGCAAGTTGTTTGTATTTAGGTATCTATATTATGTTTCACAAAAATGCATCCATAAGTAAAGTATTTAGTTTTAAAATACCAATTGCCGCTTATCAAGAAGTCTTTAAAATATCTGTTCCAATGACATCTTCTAAACTAATTGGTTCATTCACCTTATTTTTAGAGCCCATAATCATGCTTAGTGTTGTAGCCTTTACAAATCACAATCAAATGATTGATACTTACACTTCAATAAACGCATACATTTTACCCTTATTAACCCTACCAAGTTTTTCAACTATCGCCATATCTAATTGGGTACTAACTTCTTTTTCAAACGCCTATAGTTTAAAAGACAAAACTAAATGTAGACAAATCTTTTGTTATAGTACTCTATTTGCTTTATTTGTTGGAAGTATTGTAGGTATTGCTTTATTTTTATTTCCATATGAAATCGCTAATTTATTATATAAAAAAGATAGTTTTGCACCATTATTGAAAATTACTGCACTACCTTTTATCATATATGCAGCACAACCAATCTTAGGAAGTATTCTATACGCTGCAAATAGAAGTAAAAACGCCCTATTTGACACCTTTTGTGGATGTACTATAAGACTTTCGATTATCTTTATATTTTCACCAATTATAGGCGATTTAGCAATTGTATTAGCCTTACTAGCTTCAATGATTACAACAACTCTATTGCATTTTATTAATGTCTGTTTTATCTTTCATAATTACAAATAATCCATTTTGTTGATATATACAAATAAAAACATCTTTGACATTAATAACATTAATTTTACCTAACTCTTTTACTAACCATTGAATATTTCGATTAATATTTTTAAGTTCACTATATTGAACAATGCCATCTGAAATTAAAGGAAATGGATGTTTCATTAAACAATCATTTTTCAATAACACCGATAAGACACCACTATTTTCAAGTAATGCAAATTTAACGTCTTCAACATTCCCCGCCCCTTTGTCTCTTAGTTGATAAAGTAAATCATCAATTGTATATCTTTGTTTTTTCATCATTTTTTGATCTAAAACACCATTTTCAATAATCAAAACGGGTTTACCTTCAAAAAAATCACGTATTTTTTTTGACTTTAAACAGGCAAAAGATATACAAAATTGCAGTATAACTAATACAATAATTGCAAGCAAAGCTTTGTTCATTGGTTCATCACTTGCAATAGACATAGCAAAAACTTCAGACATTACAAAATAAATGACTATATCCAGAACACTTAATTCACCTACTTCTCTCTTCCCCATAATTCTTAAAGCAACTATTATTACAATATAAAAAAGTACACAACGAAAAATCAGAGAAATATATTCATTACTTTCGATTAAATCAATCATAGTTTTATGTTCCTTTCATATAATTAAGTGAGGTGAAAAAAATGAAAAAATATCAAAATCTTATAAAACCTGTTATCTTTCTTCTTGTAATTCTACTTATAGTTTTATCACTTGTTTCAACATTGTATTATTATGATTCTATTTCTACTAATATATACAAAAATTTAAGTTTATTTGTAGGAATACTATTTTATTGTTTAATTGGTATATTAATTTGTGTTGAAACAAAAAAAAGGCAACTACTATGTGCAATATTAATTTGCATCATCTTAGTCCCTTTAAAAGTTTTATTCTTTTATGTTTCAATTAGTGATACCCTTTTATACTTAATTAAACCCCTTGCATTACTTATTACTACAGCGATTATTTCGATAAATACTCATTAACATATTGTTTAAAAATATCTCCACGTTGTTCATAGCTATCAAATTGATCATAACTTGCGCAAAGTGGTGAAAATAAAACAACATCATTATCTTTTGCAACAATAATACTTTGATCAAAGGCCTGTTTTAAATCATCAACAACAATAGCCTTTGGATAAAGTATTTTTAATTGATATTTTGTTTCGCCATAAACAATCATTTCTTTAATTTTATCAAAATATGGAATTAATTCATTAAATCCTGTATGTTTATCATATCCACCAGCAATTAAAATAACACTTTGATCAAAAGCGTTTAATGCTGTTATTGTAGCATCACAATTTGTACCCTTAGAATCATTATAATATTTAACGTTATTTATTTGTTTGATATATTCAATACGGTGTTCGACTCCTTTAAAGTCTTGAATACCTTTTTTTATATCACTTAAAGAAACACCCATTTTAAAAGCCATTATAGCTGCAACTTGACAATTAGATAAGTTATGTCTACCAACAAGTTTACAATCATTAGAATCAAATAAAACCGTATCAAAAAGCATTATTTGTCCATCAACAAGATTACTATCACAAACTTTAGTACTATCTAAAGAATAAGTAATCGTTTTACACTTAACATCAGTTGCATACTTAACAATATTATCATCATCAATATTCTTTAAAAACCAATCGTCATCCTTTTGATTTTTATAAACCAACATCTTAGCATTATAATAATCTTCTTCACTTTTAAAATAATCCAAATGATCAGGTGTTAAATTAGTACAAACAGAAACAATTGGACGATAAGTATCACAACCTAATAATTGAAACGCCGATATTTCAACTGCAACATCCATTTCACAATCACCATGTTTTAAAACAACTTCGCTTAGTGGAACACCAATATTACCAGCATATGCAGATTTATTGTTTTTATAAGCCAATAAATCAGCTAAAATTTTAGTTGTTGTAGTCTTACCATTTGTTCCTGTTATTGAAGCATATTGATAATTTTTTGTATATTGTGAAGCAATTTGTGTTTCATTATAAATCTTAATACCTAAATCATTAAAATACTTAACAAAAGGCACTTGATATGGAATACCTGGATTTTTTACAATAAAATCATATTTGATATCCTTTAAAAAATCAGGATGACCTAAATCATAAACTTTTATACCTAATTCTTCTAATTCACTTTTATTATCAATTTGTTTTTGATCAGTTAAATAAACATTATAATTATGTAATGTCAGTAATTTACTAACACTAATACCACTTCTTGCACCACCAATTACTAATACATTCATCTATATTACCCCTATCACAAATCCTAAGATTGCAAAGACTGCACCAATCATCCAAAACATCAAAACAACTTTTTGTTCTTTCATACCAGAAATAACAAAACTGTAATGAATCGGTGTATATTTAAATACACGTCTTTTAAATAATTTAACACTTGATATTTGAATTACCACACATAATGTTTCCCATAAAAATACACCACCAATAATTAATAGAGCTAACTCTTGTTTTAAAACCATTGCACAAGCCGCTAAAAAACCACCTAGTGCTAAAGATCCTGTATCACCCATAAATATTTTAGCCGGAAAAACGTTAAACTTTAAATAGCCTAACAACGATCCCATAATACACAAAATTAATGTAGCAACTTCAAATTTTTGCATTTGTACCGCAAATAAAACAAAAGGTGAAAAAGCTAAAAAACTTGTCCCAGCAGCTAAACCATCCATACCATCCGTTAAATTAACTGCATTACTTTCAGCAGTAAACATAATAAAAGCAAAGATTGCATAGAAACTACCTAATGGTAATACAACTTTCACAAATGGAATAATTACATCTGTAGATGTATAATCCTTATAAAAATAATAAAACACCATCGCTACAACTAATTGCATCAAAAACTTATATGATGCCTTTAATCCCTTATTATTTTTTTTGATTACTATAATAAAATCATCAATAAATCCTATTAATCCATAAGCTAAATATGCAAATATTAAAATCATTATTTCATAATTTAAATAAGCTTTAGGATAAATAATAAATAATGCAATTATTGGTATAATTACAAATCCAATTCCTCCCATTGTCGGGGTTTTTGCCTTTTGCTTAAATGAATCAAGCGAATATTCACTAACACTTTGTTTATAACTTACCTTATGTAAAAAAGCAATAAGTTGTGGCATTAATATTAGTGTTAATCCCAAACTTAGTGCAAATCCTAAAATCATTTTTAAAAACATTTTCTCATCCTCCAAAATTTTTAATAACTTCAATATCATTATGATAAATTTTCTCACCATTAATCAACTGATATTCTTCAATGCCTTTTCCAAGCACTAGTATTATATCATTAAATCCTGCATTTTTAATAGCAAATTCAATCGCCTTTTTTCGCTCTTTAACAACAATATAATTATTAGTGCATCCATCAATAATATCAGCTATTATTTTATCTTGATTTTCACTTCGAGGATTATCATTTGTTATTATACATAAATCACTTTTTTCACTCACTATTTTACCGATTATTGCTCTTTTACTTTGATCACGATCACCACCACAACCAAAAACACTGGTTATTTTACCGCTTTTTATACGATTAAAATAATCCAACACTTCTTCAAATGCCTTAATAGTATGAGCATAATCAACAATAACATATGGGTGACTTTTAACTACTTGTAGTCTTCCATTTTCTAAATAACATTTATTTGCCCAGTCAATAACTTGATTATAGTTAAAATCACAATAAAAGCCCACTGCAATACATGCACTTAAATTATAAGCATTAAATTTTGAAAGTAATTTATTTTTTATTTGATATTCATTTAAATCAAATGATGTATAATCAATAGCTTCTTTAATGTTACTAATATTAAAATCGCAATAATTTGTACCATATAATATTTTTTTATTATCAAGTTGGCTAATCATATCACTGATATTTTTATCGTCATTATTTAAAATGTAGCTACCCCTTTTTTTAATCAGTTGTAAAATATCATATTTACATTTAAGATAATTATCAAATGTTTTATGCGTATTTAAATGATCACTTGTAATATTAGTACAAATAATAATATCAAAAACAAAATTTGTTAAACGTTGATAATACATTGATTCAGAACTTAGTTCCATTATCATAACTTTAACATCTTCATCGATACATCTTTGTAACATATCAGTTAATATTTTAGGATCAGGTGTTGTATTGTTTGTTTTAATTATTTCATTTTTAATTATTATACTATGAGTTAAAATTGCACAATTAGCAATATCAAAATAATTAAACATATCTTTAATAAGTGATGCTGTTGTTGTTTTACCATTAGTACCAGTTACACCTATCATAAACATTTTTTGGCATAAATATCCACTGTATGCATGCAATAAATTACATAAGGCATCTTTAGCGTCCATTACTAATATTGTATTACTTCTTTTTACCTCACTTACAACAAATGCCTTTAAATCTAATGCTTGATTCACAAATGTATTTCCATCAACATTAAATCCTTTAATGGCTACAAATATCCAATCAGCTTTAATATCACTAATTTTATCGCTAACCCCTTTAATTAATGTTTCATCATTACTATCAATACCAATATTTTTTAGTAATTGATTTAATTTAGTTTCCAAGATATATCCACACCGTGCCATTTTCTTCAACTATAGTATTTGCACTAGGTAGTTGATCAATGACTTCCTCTCCTTGTCCAACAAACACAAAATTTAATTCACTACTTTTTACTTCTTTTACATTTTTACCAATATAATTTTCAACTTTTATTTGAATAGGATCATCCCATAGTTTCACTTTTTCAACTTGACTATCAACTTTATCAACATCTAAATAAACTAAAACATCTTCTAGCACCTTTTTTACAATAGGTGCAACTACAGTACCACCATATTGAATATTTGATTTTGGTGCATCAAGAGCCATATATATTACAATTTGTGGATCATCAATTGGTGCTGCACAAATATATGATAAAATATATTCATTTGATAAATATTGACCATCAACAGCCTTTTGAGCAGTTCCAGTTTTTCCACCAATTTTATATCCTGATATATAACTACCTTTAGCACCACCTTTAGCAACAACATTTTCTAAGGCATAGCGCATTTTAAAACTCACATCTTCATCAATTACTCTTTCAATAAGATTTGGTTGCACTGCAAATAAAACATCATGAGTAACAGGATGTAACATCGCTTTTGTAATGTATGGTTGATAATAGTTGCCCCCATTGACAATCGCACAAAATGCGCTAGTTAATTGAATTGCTGTGGCTGATATCCCTTGTCCAAATCCTGTTGTTGCGACTTCAAGTTCATTAAAGTTTTCTTCATTAAATAAAATACCACTACTTTCTCCTGGCATATCAATATTTGTTTTAGTTCCAAAATTAAATTTATCCAAATATTCAATCATTTTATCTTTTCCAAGTTTTTGTGCTATATCAACAAAGCAGGGATTACTTGAATTTTGTAGACATTCCATATATGTTTGTAAACCATGTCCTCCCGCCTTCCATGATTTAAGTCTTGCATTCGCAACAATTTCATAACCATTATCCATATAGGTATCTTTTTCCATATCAAATAAATCTTCTTGTAATCCTGCTGCAAATGTCACCGTTTTAAATGTCGAACCAGGTTCATAGCTTTTCCAAATAGGCAAATTACGATTGATAACTTCTTGGGGGTATTCTTGATAGTGATTTGGATCAAAATCAGGTTTTGATACCATAGCTAAAACTTCACCAGTATTAGGATTCATCGCTATCCCCCATGCATTATCACAATCATAAACCTGCATGGCATTATTAAGTTCTCTTTCCATAACATCTTGAATATTTGAATCAATAGTCAACATAACATCGACACCCATTCCAGGTGCAATATATTCTTCTTCATAAACTTGTAATGGGTGACCTTTAGCGTCAAATGGTATTTTAATACTTCCCATTTGGGCGGTTAAAATATCATCATAATAGTTTTCAAGTCCTGCAAGACCTTGATTATCACTTCCAGTAAATCCTAAAACCTGTGCTAAATAGGCATTATTTGGATAATTTCGTTTTAAATCTTGAACTAAATAAACGCCGTCTAAATCGGCTTTTTTTATTTGCGCTGCTTTTTGATCATCAATTAGTTTACCATTTGGTAATATTTTTTGAGTTGATACATTTTTATCTAATAATTCTAATAAAGCTTCTTTATCCATTTCTAAGATTTGCGATAATACATCTGCACACATTTGCTTATCTTTTATTTCTTTTGGTGCTACAATAACAGAACTTAAGTATATATTATTCGCTAAATAATTTCCTTTTGAATCTAATATGTTTCCTCTACTTCCAGATACTTTAAAATCTCTTTGCCATAAATCATTCGCTTTATCTAAATAAAAATCACGATCAATTATTTGAATATATACAAGTTTAGAAATAATTAAACAAAAAATAATCGCTATAAAAATAAGTATATGTGTAACTCTTTTATTAAATGAAAACATAGTATCACCTCAATACTAATATATTAAAAAAACTCGCAAAAAATGCGAGTTATTCTAATATTAATTCAATTTCATCATTTTTGCTTATTAATGAATTTTCTGTAATGTTTTGACTTGTTACTTTCCCATAGCCATCCATTTTAACGGCAATATTTGTTAAAGACCAAAACTTGGTAACATCACTTCTTGTCCACCCTAGCATATTAGGCATCATAATATTGCTATTATCAGTTAATATAAAAACTTTTTCATTTGTTTTTATATTACTATCAGCAATTGGCATTTGACTTAAAACTTGAGTCCCATTCCCAATTATAACCACATCTAAATTTAACTCTTCAGTCTTTTTAAGTGAATACTCTAATGTATGATTTACTAAATTAGGCATTATTTCATCTGTAATTTTAATATCAATTACTTCATCATTTTCATTTTCTTGTGCACTATTAATATTGTCTGTAAGATTATATAATTGTGCAACCTTACGAGTTAATTGATTAATAGCTTCAGTATTAAAATGGGCATTTTTATCATAATCACCTTCAAAAGCATAATAAATCATGTATTTTGGATCATCATATGGTAGTGCAAGCATAACAGATGCAATAGTTTTCCCACTATTGTATCCAGCACCTGATAATGATGCGACCTGTGTAGTTCCAGTTTTTCCTATAATTTGAGTCTCATCAATTTTATAAAATCGACCTGTACCTTTTTCATCATAAATAACTTGATATAAAATATCTTGCATTTGCTGTGCTGTTTCTTGTGTAATCGGATCATTTACAATTGTTGTTTGCGCTTGATATTTTATATCTTGATCATCATATGGATCAACAATTTGTTCTATAAAATATGGTTTAACCATTTGTCCATCACCAAAAATAGCTGAGTAACCTTGCATTAATTGAAGCATTGTAACTGTAGATCCTTGCCCATACGATAAAGCAATCTTATCGGCAGGGTAGCGATAATTCTTTGTTCCAATAGCTTCTGAAATTCCATCAACATCGGTTTTTTGAAAAAAGCCAAAAGCCTCTAAATAATCTTCATAAACTGAAGGAGCGATTAATTTATCAATAATACTTGCCGTAACTGTATTTGAGGAATAAACAAGTCCCATATCATATGGTATCATTCCCCAACTTTTTTTATTAGCATTATTAATACACCCAACTTTTCGACCATCATTTGTAGGAACTCTATAAAACCCACCTTTTCCATCAACTGCATAACAATATGTACTACTATCAACTAGAACATTTGTATCATATGCCCCACTATCAATTGCAGCAGCATAGGTAAATGCCTTCATTGTAGAACCTGGTTCATATGGATATTGCGAACCATAATTTGTATATTCAGTTATTTCTTTTTCATTTAAATCAAACCCTGGACTTTGACCATATGCCAACATTCTTCCAGTATCAATTTCCATTACCGCCCCCCAAATACGATCTGAATTAAATCTTTCCATAGTCATTTCAAAACTTGTTTCTAATGACTCTTGTAGACTTAAATCTAGGGTTAAAATAACATCATCACCATTTTGTGCATCTACAATTTCACTTTTCATACCAGGTAGTATAAAGCCTGCATTGTCAGATTGATAAGATTTCGAACCATCAATACCTGTAAGTTGTCTATCTAAATATAATTCAATCCCCATAACACCTGTAGAACTTTGATTGTCATTTGCTTGGGCAAAGCCTAAAACATATGGCGCAAATTCACCATATGGATAATTTCTTTTTATCGATTCTACAAATTCAATGCCATTTAAATTTAAGGCATCAATTGCTTCCATTTCTTCTTTACTTAATTTTCTTCCAGCAGTACCAAGTTCTGTTTGCTTTAAATCCTTAGTAAGTAATTCATATATCTTCATTTCATCCATACCAAGCAGTGGCGCTAATTCTTTACTAGTTTTAATAGGATCATCTACATAGGCAACTACACCTTTTGGTGCTAAACGATTTTTATCTAAATGACAAATTATATCGTATGTCTGCACATCTTCTGCAACAACAACACCATTACGATCATATATGTAACCTCTTTTAGCTTTAATTTTTTCATTTTTCAAATTTGCTTGTGATATATATTTTGTCAAATCAGTTGTACTGTTTAAATGAAACTTACCAACACTTACTAAAAAAACGTTAGCCACTAACACAAATGCAACGACTACCGTTGTTAATTTCAATAAATTAATCATAAATATTTGTTTTTGTATAGCTTTTTTGTTCAAGTTATTCACCGTCATCAACAACTGTTACAACATTACCCTGGTTCATAACCATTCCGTCTTCAGTTGCCATATTTATTACGCGATCTTTTGAACTTAGCCCTTGAATTGAAATACGTGCTTCTTCATTATATTTTTCAAGCGTTCTTATTTCTTCTTCAAATGTCTGCAATTTCATACTTAATGCATTATTGAAAGAACCTAAAAACAATGATGATCCTAAAGATAAAAGGCATGCTGTAAACAACAATAAACCTGCAAGTCTTTCAATTCTTAATACGTGTTTCTTTCTAACAATTTTCGCCATGTTCTTATACCTTCACTCTTTCTATCATTCTAAGTTTTGCACTATGTGACCTGTTATTTTCACTATTTTCACTATTTTGAGCTATCACTACTTTTTTATTAGTTACAACATAATCTGCCGTTGTAATTTGACTTGGCAATAATGGCATTCTTTTATCAACTGCTTGCGCTGTCGAATATTCATTAAACATTTGTTTAGTTATACGATCTTCTAATGAATGAAATGTAATAACACATGCACGTCCATTAACATTAAGCATTTCAATTGCATCTTTTAATCCTGTTTCTAAAGACATCAATTCATGATTAACTTCTATTCTTATTGCCTGAAAGCTTTTTTTACAAGGATGACCCTTTTTAGCTTTTACTTTCATAGGCAATGAATTTTTAATCACTTCTACCAATTCAAAAGTTGTCTCAATCGGTTTAATTAATCTTTGTTTTTCTATATTTCTTGCAATTTGTTTTGCAAATGATTCTTCACCATATCGATAAAGAATTTTCATTAATTCATGAAAATCATATTCATTTACAACTTTGTATGCATCAAGTGGTTGACTTTGATCCATACGCATATCAAGTCTTGCGTCAAAGCGATATGAAAAACCTCTAGTAGCATCATCAAGTTGAGGTGATGAAACTCCTAAATCCATAATAATACCATCAATACTATTGACGTTTAATTTTTGTAATTCAGCTTTTAAATTCATAAAATCACTATGTATAAAAGTAATTTTATCAAGATGATCTGCCAAACGTATTTTAGATTCATTGATAGCTGCAATATCTTTATCAAATGAATATAAATGTCCATTTTTTAAAAGTTTTAAGATTTCTAAACTATGTCCACCTCTACCCAAGGTAGCATCAACATAAATTTTGTCTTCGCAAACATTTAATAAATCGATTGATTCTTTAAGTAGCACACTGTAATGTTCCATATTTACACCATATATTCTGTAATTGCTTCTGAAATATCTTCAAAACAATCGTTAGCCTCATCTATATATTCAATCCATTTATCTTTTGCCCATATTTCAACATGATCTCCAGCGCCAACAACTACACACTCTTTTTCTAAGTTTGCAGCTTTTATTAGCTGAGCAGATATTACAACACGCCCTTGGTTATCGACATTGCAAATAATTGCATTAGATGTCATTACTCTAATATATTTTCTTACTTCTTTTTTAGTTTGGGGGATTTTTAATAAATTAGCATAAATATCGTCCCAGCGACTAGCGGTATAAATATTTAAACAACCATCTAGCCCTTTATTAACAACAAAATTTTCAAGTAGTTCTTCCCGAATTTTGGCAGGTATTATGATTCGACCTTTACTGTCGATTGTATGATAGTATTCACTTACAAACATAAAATCACCACTTTCCACCCTAAATCACCACTTACTACCACAATTATATCATCATAATTAAAAAAAGCTATAATATTTTTATTTTTTTTATAAAATTTTATCCACATTATTCCATAAACGCAAAAAAAAAGCCATTAGGCTTTCATTTTAAATAATTAACAATAAATTGTTGTTATTTAGCTTTACAAGCTAAACATAAATGATGTGGTTGTTTGTATTCTCCACAGCTTGTGCATTTCACTAAAGTTGGAGCATCTAGTTTGAAATGTGTTCTACGTTTTGCTTTTCTTGTTTTCGAGTTTCTTCTTTGTTGTACAGCCATTTGTCAGCACCTCCTAATTCTTATCAAATTTAAAATCTTTTAACTTAGCTAATCGAGGATCTATGTCGTCAGATTTGCTTTTTAAATAATCTTTTTCTGTGATAATTTCCCATCCATCACCTTTCGGATATGAAATGTCATTTTTCACTACCTTTACAGGTACTTCAGATAAGATTAATTGAAACACTACTGGATTTAAATCAATCCAATCTTTCTTACAAAAGTGAATATTTTCATCATCACTTTGATCAAACGAGAAGACTTCAATGCTTTCGATATCGAAAGGTATTGTTACATCTTCAAGTGTAATTGCACAAGGAATTACCATGTCTCCAGTTATTTCTAACTGAATTTCAAATCTTTTAGTATGATTGTCATAACAACAATTACCAAAGACATGCACATCAAGTAAATTTGTAAGACGATTGATTGAATCAAAGTCATGAGAATTGAACTTTAAATCTTCTTCAAATTCAAAATCATTTCCTGATGTTTGATATAATTCTACTTTCGTCCATTTCACGTACACTTCACCCTATTTCGTTAACGTGTTAATTATATGAAAATAAGCACATAAAGTCAATGATTTTTACTACATCTATCAAAAAATATTTAATTTTGTTTTATTTACATTGTCTATAAGGGGTTATCATGCCTATTTTCACTTATTTTATCATTAAATCATTTAAATATTTGAATTCGAAACTAAAGTTTATGATTATGTAATAATTATAAACTTTCAAATTATTCTTCAACTATTTCTTTACCAGTGCTTAACCAATCACCAAAACCTATTATTTTATCTTTTTCAAAAACAAGAATTCCTTTATTACCCAATTGTACAACATTGTATTCAAATATACTTACTTCAAAATTAAGTTGACCATTTTCTGTATCAAACAACAATTCATACATTGTTTCATGAAATGGCATGTTACCAGGCATTGGATAATGAATTGATTCAACTTTTTTAACTAATGTTGCATTAATACTATTTCTTTCATATTTTTTTATCATTAGTTTCTCCTTTTATTTTATTATTAAAATTTTCTATTTAACCATTCAACTACATCATTAATAACATCATCTTTTTCTGTTTCATTTAATATTTCATGTCTTAATTCTTCATAAACTTTTGATTCTACTTTATTAAATCCCATTTTATTTAATGTTTTAATTGAATCATTCAAGCCTTTTTCATAACCTACACATGGATCATCGGCACCTGTTATTGTAAGGATACTTAAATTTTTATTTATATTTATACAGTCTTTTAAGCTATGCATATATGAATTACCAAAAAGTAAATTCACATAAGCACGATTAGTAAACCCAAAACCACATAATTCATCAGCTTTGTAATCAATTATATTTTGTGGATTTTTACTTAACCAATCACTATCACCTACAGCATTTTTAATTTGCTTATTAAAACTACCCTCACATAACTTACGTAATAATTTACTTGTACCTTTTTCATTAAAGAATGTAAACAACTTTGCAACATAAATCCCAGCTTTTGCAGCAACTTGATAAGATACAACACCACTTAAAATAACACCTTGCACTTTTTCGCTGTATTTTTTAATATAACTTCTAACTACTTGTGATCCCATACTATGACCAAATAAGATCACTGGTAGATTTGGATATTCAACTTTAATTTGTTGAACTATGATATCCAAATCATCAATTAAGCTAAACCAGCCATTATCTTTACCAAAATAGCCTAATTCATTATTATTTTTTGCATTTTGACCATGACCTTGTTGATCATAAGTTACAACTAAAAAGCCTTGTTCACTAACTTTTTGTGCAAAATAATCATACCTTTGATGATGTTCACACATTCCATGAACTACAATCATTATACCTTTTATATCGTTTTCATTACCGAATAACTTGTATGTGTTTTTTATTTTCATAATATCATCTCCATACTTTGATATTAAACTAATTACTCTAGTAATTCAAGTAAATAACCTTAATATTTATAGGTAACTTTATTTTTGTATTTTGTTATAAATTTGTAATATTAAATAAATCAACATTTATAAATATTCAACAATAAAATTATAGAGATGATTACAATGGTGAAATTTCTACGATTTAACTAGTGTTACACAAGCATATTTACCTAATGTACAACTTAGTGAAAAAGTATTAGCACCACTTGGAGTATGTGTTAAACAAACATATGAAGATAATAAATTACCATTTGATAAAAATAGTTTTGATATCATTATTAATAAACATGCGGATTTTGATTTAAATAAAATTGATAAAGTTCTTAAACAAAATGGATATTTTATTACCCAACAAGTTGGACACAAACAATTGTGATTTAGCAGTTAAACTTATTGATGAATATAAACCACAACAGTTAATTTTGCCAATTGATTATTATGTTAAGCAATTAAAAGACATGAATTATGAAATTATTTAAACTGAAGATGTTTCCATATGCTAGGTTTTATGATATTGATGCAATTGTTTATTTCACAAAAATAATTCAATGGGAATTCCCAATTTTAGTGTTAATAATTCATTTATTAATTTAACTCTTCACTATCAATTAGAAAAAGAAGGTTTTATAAAAGCAACACAACATCGATTTTTAATAGTTGTAAGAAAATTATAAAATGATAATATGGTTACAATTGATTAAACATACAATTGTAACTTTTTTTATAAATAGTATTTATAAAATATTTAACTAAATAATCAAAATTTGTGGTAAAATCAAGTTGGTGATAAAAATGAAAACTGCAGGAATTATTGTTGAATATAATCCATTTCATAATGGACATTTATTACATATAAATAAAACAAAAGAAATAACAGATTGTGATACACTGATTGCTGTAATGTCTGGCAATTTTACTCAACGTGGTGAAATGGCAATTATTGATAAATGGCAACGTACACAATTTGCTTTATTAAATGGTGTTGATATTGTAATTGAAATACCATACATCTACACTACACAAAGTGCTGATGTTTTCGCAAATGCTGCAATAAAACTATTACAGCTAGCAAAAGTTGACAGTATTTGTTTTGGCTCTGAATCAAATGATTTAAATACTCTTATAAAACTTTCAAATAATAATGATAATAATATTAAAGATTTAATTGATAGTGGCATGGGTTATCCTAAAGCCTATGGTTTATGCAACAATAATGTATTATCTAATGATATACTAGGTATTGCTTATTTAAAAGCACTAAAAGATACCAATATAACGCCATATAGCATCAAAAGAGATACTTTATATCATGATCTAAGTATTAATCCTATTGCAAGTGCTACAGCCATTAGAAACGCTTATTTCACTAACAAAGAATATCAAATTGCAACGGCTTTAAAAATCAATGAACCTACAGTTAATTTAAGTATGTATTATAAAACTATTCAAATACTTTTAAATACATTAGATTCTAATTACTTAGCTAATCTGTTTTTATTTAGTGAGGGAATAGAAAATCATTTAAAAAATAATGCGCTTAAATATGATGATTACCATGATTTTTTAAATGCATGCACAAATAAAAGATACTCTAAAGCTCGAATTTGTAGAACTTTAATTCAGTTATTAAATCAAGTAAGTAAGCAAGATGTAGATAACTTAGAAAATCTTGATTATATAAGAATATTAGGTTTTAATAATAACGGACAAAAATATTTAAGTAAACTTAAAAAAAGCGATACAAAAATCGCTTCTAAATTTATGCAAATACCAATTAATTATCGTAACATGGAATTTAAAACTACTTTACTTTATACATCTTTTTTCACAAAAAAACAAAAAGATGAACTTATAAAAAGAGAACTTGGTGGAGCAATTAAACTTTAAAGGGAAATATTTTCCCTTTTTATTTACCAAAATCTATAACACTACTTGCTATAAATCCAAAATAAAAAAACTACAATTAATATAATCAATTGTAGTAAAGTTTAAACTATTTATTAAAATTCATTTTAGCGCATTGAGAACGGTCTTTTTTCTTACCTAGTTTATTTAAAAAAGCTTGAGATTTTTTCTCATCTTGTTTATTTTTTTTAACTTCTAATGCTTTTTTTAAATCGTTTTTTATCTCACTCATTTTTTTCACCACCTTATAATTAGAAATGTTTTGCCTATCTATATTATCACAACATCAATAATAATCAATCATTATTTTAATAAAACAAACAAAACATCCTTTTCAAGCCTTGATTTAAGGTCAAATGCACCTTTTTGCATACACCATGAATAATGATTTCCTAAAATTATCTTTAATACTAAACTCGATAATTCATGATCACTATACTTAGTAGAAAACACTCCACTATTTTGGCCTTTTAAAACAATTGGTTGAATCGTTTTAAAATTAATACTATCATCATCAAGGATAAAACTACCTTCATTAAATAAAAACATGCGATATATCTCTGATAACCATTCAACCGATAAATTATTGGATATAGATGATTGCATATTTAAGTAATTCACAATATTTGCAATATCATCTTCACTATCAAATAAATTAGCCGATTGTTTAGTTTTTTCAGAAGCATTTTCCATAGCCTTTATTAATATATCATCTTTTGATTTAAAGTAATTATAGTATGTACCAATTGAAATGTTTGCATACTTACATAAATCTCTAATAGTAATATCCTTGTAACTTTTTGTACTTGTTAAATTATGCATAGCAATCAAAATTTTGTTTTCTATATCATGTTTTTTATCTTCACGTTTACCCAAAGTTATTACCCCAAATCATTAAATTACTTACGTAAAATAGCATTACATTTTTTTTCTAAATTCACTAAAATACTATTATGTGTTTCTAGTATCTCAGTTTCAGTCAAAGTATGGTCCGCTTGGTAAATAATTGATAATGCAATTGACTTGTAACCTTGTTCAACTTTATCACCAACATAAACATCAAATACCTCAACATCACTTACTAAATTACGATTAGTTTTAGTAATTGTATTAATTAGTTCACTTACACATAATTGTTCAGCACAAACTAAAGCAACATCCCTTTTAACACTTGGATATTTGTTTACTGCTTTAAATTTAACTTTACTAGCTTTCGCATCAAATAAAACATCTAAAAACACTTCCGCATAAAAACATTTACTAATATCATTTGATTTACATGCTGTTGGATGAACTTCACCAAGTATTGCTACTAATTGTTTACCTAAATAAACACAAGCTGATTTATGTGGATGGAAATTTGTTGTATCGATTGTATTTTTTTGATAAGTTAAACGACTATTCGCAAAACCTAATTGTTTAATACACTGTTCAAAAATACCTTTAAGCGCATAAAAATCAGTTACGATATTTACATTATTTAATTTAGATGACATTAATGCTCCAGATAAGATAATCCCTAAACGTTCATGAACTATGTTTGTACCATAAACATTTGATATTTCAAAAAGATTAACATTGTCATTTTTACGAGCTTGATTATAAGCTAAACACTCAAGTAAACTTGGCATTATAGATCCTCTGATATTTTTACGTTGATCACTCATTGGTGATGCAAGAACTACTGTTTCATGCATTTGATTTACACCTTGTGCAACAAATTTATCTGATACTAAAGTATAAGTAATTGCTTCTGATAAAGACATTGAACATAATGCATTTTTAATGCTACGGCGCATTTTTTGCTTTGGTGTTAATTCACCAACTGTAGCTACCATCATAGGTAATGTTGATACTAAACGATCATATCCTAATAAACGAATAATTTCTTCATCAATATCTTCTGCAATTAAAATATCTGTACGATAACTTGGTATTGTACAAGTAATTACATCTTTATTAACAACAGGATTAAAATCAAGTCTTTGTAAGATATCAACAACTTCATCCATTGAAAAATCACATCCTAATAATTGATTAGCATGACTTAATGTTTCATTTACACTAATTGGTGTAAATTCAACACTACCAAAAGTTACAGTTTTTTCAATTAAAGTAGCTTTTGCGTATTCAACTAATAATTCAACTGCACGATCCATTGCTTTAGTTTGTGCTAAAGGATCAAGACCTTTTGTAAATCTTGATGATGCTTCAGTATTTAAACCAAATTTACGAGCAGAATTACGGATACTAACTTGATTAAAGTTAGCTGATTCAATAATAATACCTGTTGTTTCATCACTAATTTTAGAGTCGTCTCCGCCCATAATACCAGCAATTCCGATTGGTAAATTATTGGATGTGATTACTAAATCATTTTCATTTATTTGATAAGAAACACCATCTAATGCACAAAATTCAACATTAAGATTATCACTAACACATATTTCTTTTTTAGCCATTTTGTTTAAATCATAAAAATGTAATGGTTGACCTGTTTCTAACATAACATAATTTGAAATATCTACAACATTATTAATTGATTTAATTCCGGCAGCATTTAAGTGATCACTCATCCATTTTGGTGATTTACCTACTTTTACACTCCCAATAATTTTACCCATAATATATGGACATTTAACACTAGTACTATTTACAACTAGTTGTGTTTCTATTCCAAAATCCATTGAATCTTTTGAATTAGGTAATTTTACTTCACGATTTAATATCGCTCCCACTTCTTTTGCAACACTATACATTGCCATAAAATCAGCACGATTTGGAGTTTGAGATACATCTAAAATCGCATCATCTAAACCAAGATATTTTAATACTTGTTCATTTCCAACAATAGCATCGTCATTTAAAATTTCAATTCCATCCATTTGTTGTTGAGATAAAAGAGTTTCATCAACACCAAGCTCATTTAATGAACAAAGCATTCCATTTGATTCAACACCTCTAACACTTGATTGTTTAATTTCCATTTTAGGAAGTTTTGCACCAACACATGCTACAATAACTTTTAGTCCAACACCAACATTTGGTGCTCCACATACGATTTGTAGTATTTCTTTTTCAACATCAACAGTACATACATTTAAATGATCACTATCTGGATGATTAGTGCACGTTAAAACTTTACCAATAACTAAATTAGTAGCACTTGCTAAAGTTTCGATACCTTCTACTTCAAGACCTGCAGTTGTTAACTTATCTGCAAGTTGTAACGGCGAAACATTTTCTAATGATACATATTTATTTAACCAATTATAACTAACTTTCATCTATTTTTACCTACCTTACTAATCGAAACGATCAAACGCCTTTAAAAAGCGTGTGTCATTTATATAAAAATTACGAATATCATCAATACCATATTTAAGCATTGCAACACGTTCTAAACCAACACCAAAGGCAAATCCTGAACATTTACTTGAATCAAACCCTGCCATTTCAAGCACATTTGGATGAACCATACCAGCACCTAATACTTCAATCCAACCTGTTTGTTTACATACATTACAACCTTTACCATTACACATATGACAACTAACATCAACCTCAACACTTGGTTCAGTAAATTGGAAATATGATGGTCTAAAACGAATTGTGCGTCCCTTACCAAACATTGCATCAGCCATAAATTCTAATGTTCCTTTTAAATCAGCAAGAGTGATATTTTCACCAATTACTAATCCTTCAGCTTGCATAAACTGATGAGAATGTGTTGCATCATCATCGTCACGACGATAAACCTTACCAGGACAAATTACTTTAATTGGTAATTTACCACAAGCTTTTTCAAGTTCACGCGTTTGAATAGCTGTTGTATGAGTTCTTAATAAAACTTCTGGATTAATATAAAATGTATCTTGCATGTCACGAGCAGGATGATCCTGTGGGATATTTGCTCTTTCAAAGTTGTATAAATCAAGTTCAACTTCAGGTCCTTCGCATACACTATAACCCATAGAAGTAAATAAATTTTCAATTTCTTGTGTGATTAAAGTTAAAGGATGTAAAGTTCCAATCTTCACATTTAAACCAGGTAAAGTAATATCAATCTTTTC
>CAMQTJ010000041.1 GCA_947037125.1 uncultured Holdemania sp. | reverse complement strand
GATATTTTATTCATTATTTTTATGTCCTGTAAATCTATGATTGAATCTTTATTGTGATCATTTAAAAATAATGGTAGGTCTCTTTTCGTAACTCCATGATAATTATTCCAAATATAACTAATAATATAATAATATATTTGAATAATACTCATTATATAATCTTGGTGCATCAGATGGTCAGTTAGCAATAATAACCATAGTTAATATATATATTTAAATCATATTGGAGGTGATGATATGTGTGCTAATGATATTAAATCAATTGGTAAAAAGTTTGTCTTCATGTTTTTATTAACAATAATTACTATTATCATTAAAAGTGTAATGTTGATTTAATTGTAATAAAATATTTACCAACATAATAAACCAAGATTTTCTACTACACTGTGGATAACTCTTGGTTTTCTTTATTAAATATAAATATTCATACAATAAATCCAGAATAAGGCACACTTGAGCCCTAATAAGGAACGCTTGAGCTCAAATTATTGTTATACATTTATTTAAATGGTAAAATAACAGTGAAGAATTTCGGGAGAAATCGTATGAAAAAAAATTACTATGAAGAATTATTAGATCTAGATAAAATAATTAAACCAAGGAAAAAAGATTACTATCGAACATTATTGAAACAAGATAAAATAGTTAATTTACTGATTTTTATTGCAATGTTTATAAGTCATCCAGTCTATAATAAATTAAATGATGCAAGTGAACATATGAATTGTAGCGTTAATTATATGTCAGTTGAATTAGATTTTATCTATTTCATAGTTACAGTATTGGCATTTATATTGCCGATATATAATAAAAAAAGAGTTAAGAAAATAGCTTTATGTTCAAGTGATATTTATTCAAATGTAAAAAAAACTAAAATGAATTTGATATATACTATATTACAAATATTTATTCCTTTTGTTATAAATCTATTACTTGTTGCAATCCTAAAAGGTACAGAGCTTTATTTATATATTAGGATAATTGCATGCTTATTAAGTTTAGCTGGAATGTTATTTGTGATAGTAACATTAAATTATTTAATTATCGATAAATTTGATTCAATACCAAAACAAGTAATTTCAATAGTTGCATTTCATCTATTAGTAACAGTTATTATATATAGCTATTTTAATTTTATGAGTATTCACTTATCAACTTATAATGTTTATACTCCATTTAATGTTTATAGGTTAGATTATAATTTATATGATACATTTAGAAGTACACAATTATTTTTTATGGGTGGCTTTGAATGTGGAGTTTCAAGTTGTGTTCCAGTATATCCTTTAAATAATGTATCATTTTATACAATAATTGGTATTGTATCTTATATTTATTTGAGGGAACTTAATGATAAACGTGATTGCAAGGAATATAAAATCACTACAAATAAAATGATGTATTCAATAGTCTTTTATTTATATGTAATAGCATTGACTTTATCTATTGATTTCACAGGCCTATTAGGTTATATAAAACTTATGATTATGTTTATAGTGTTGGCTTTATTATTAGTTAAATTTAAAAAAATTAAAATAAAAAGAAATACTATTATAAGTATAGGAATTATTTTTATTTGTTGTTTTACCTTTTCTAAAATAGTATATAAAACACACTGCTTTAATCAACCATATTCATATAGAGATCAAGAAAATCTTGTTGGAATTAATATTCATACGATGTTTAATGATGAAAATGAATATTATGATTTTGAAATAGCGAATAATCAGCAACTAGAAAAGTTTATAACACAATATCAAAATGAATGTGTAAGTGATTATTATAATTCAAATGCCAATAAAGAAAGTAAAATAATACTAGCTGTTGTTTATCAAAACGATTATGAAATGATATATTATTACTATAATATTGATGAACAAGATTTTAAAATGATTATTAATAAATTAAATGATTTAGGTTATGAACAACAGTAAATGTAATAAAGAAAAAAAGTAATAAATAATTAATTTGGTGAAAAACTAACTATGTCCTAACTATTAAAATAGTAAAATAATAAAGTGAGGTGATAATATGGATGAAAGTAATACAAAGTCAATTTTTATGGGAATTTTCTTTTTGTTTGTATTAGCAGTAATTGTAACTTACCTTAAAAATACAATGATGTAATTATATTATACAATAATATTAAAATGAGGTGATCAAATGAGATTATTGTTAGTGGAAGATGAAAAAGATTTATCGATGTTAGTAAAAAAAGCATTATCAAAATTTGGTTATGCTATAGATTGTGCGTATGATGGTGAAATGGCATTATATCAATATGAAATAAATAAATATGATTGTATACTGCTTGATCTAAATTTACCTAAAATAGATGGGTTAGAAGTTTTAAAGACTATTAGAAAAAAAGATAAGTTCACAAAAATAATTATTTTATCTGCAAGAAGTTCAATAGAACAAAGAGTATTAGGGCTAGATCTTGGTGCAAATGATTATTTATGTAAACCATTTGATATTTTAGAATTAGATGCACGGATAAGAACTTTAATAAGAATTAATTATCAATTACAAAATAGCATTTTAAAATGTGGAAAACTTGAAGTTGATACTGGTTTGAAAAAAGTTAAATATGATGAAATTGATTTATTATTAACGAAAAAAGAATATGGTATTGTAGAGTGTCTTATACTTAAAAAGGGCGAGGTTTTATCACCAGAGGTGATAATTAATCATGTATGGAATGATGAAAAGGATTTATTTTCTAATTCTTTAAAGTTTCATTTAAATTCATTGAAAAATAAGCTTTTAAAGGTTGATGGTGAAGTTAATATAATCGTTAATGTTAGAGGCCATGGATATAAGTTGGTTGATTATGAATAGATTATCATTGAGATTTAAGATATCAATAAGTGTTGGTTTAATTATATTATTGACATCATCAATTATTGTGGGTTTTTCTTCTAAAGCAGCTAATAAATCATTTGATGCAATTCAAACAAATGTATATGGATTTTACACAAATCCTGATAATAGTGAAGTGATTAGTGATATTGTAGGTTATGATTATAATAGTTATAAACCAATTGTGGGTGGAACTATTGCGCAAACTAAGCCTATGGTAGAAAATGATGAAATTATTGACGACAACATTTCAGATGATGTTGACGGTGAGGAACTGATTTTAGAAAATACAATAACAATTACACAAGATCATAGTGCTGCCCAAACTATTGGAACATTATCAAATGCGAGTGCTATTGAGAGTCGTTTTACTTATATTAATTTGCTTAATGCTTTATTTGTTTCAATAATTGCTATGATTGTATCATATATTATTGTAGGCAAAATATTAAAGCCGATAATTACATTAGATAATACAATTAGAAATGTTAGTGAAAATAGTTTGAATATTAGAGTTATTGAAAATAAGGGACTTAATGAAGTTAATCGATTACAGAAATCTTTTAATAAAATGCTTGATGATTTGCAAAATTCATTTACTCGGCAAAAGAGATTTTCAACAAATGTAGCTCATGAATTGAAAACTCCACTTACAACAATTAATGTGGGATTACAGATGTTAGAAATTCAAGAAAATAGTCTAGAGGATTATCAACAAGTTTTCGAAATTACTAAAGTAAATGTGGATAGGCTAATTAATATTGTAAATGATTTATTAGTTTTTACACATAATGATGAAAATAGCATATTAGAAAAAGTAAATATAAATGATTTAATTAACCAAATATATGCAACTTTTTCAATAGAGGCAGATAAAAAATCTATTAAATTATTACAAAACTGTAGTGATAGTGCTATAATAGAAACTGATAAGGCACTTATAGATAGGGCAATATCTAATATTATAGAGAATTCAATTAAGTATGGTAAAGAATTAGGCTATGTAAGAGTTGATGTATTAGATACACAAGATTATGTCACTATTGAAATTAGCGATAATGGAATAGGGATAAATAATGAAGAATTAGAAAATATTTTTGAACCATTTTATTGTGTTGATAAGTCAAGATCACGTAAAATGGGTGGAGCTGGTATTGGTCTATCATTAGTTAAAATGATTTGTGATAAATACCATTGGCAACTATTAGTAGATAGTGTGCCAAATGAGGGCTCTAAGTTTAAATTAGTTATCAAGAAAAAAATAATAAGTGGAGGATGAAATTATGTCAGAGAAGAAAGATTATTTGAATCAATTAGCAAGTGAAATTGTTAAGAAACCTGAAAGCTTTAAAGAAGAATCATTTGAAAGAGTTGCGAAAAAACAAGTTAATCTTGATCCTAAAATTATAGGTATTGGGGTTTTAGTTGTTGTTATTTTAGCTGTTGTTGCATTTATATTTTTGAGTCCAAAGAAAATTGAAATGCCAGATTTTGTAAACAAACCAAAATCTGACGTAAACGATTGGATTAAGCAAGAAGCTATTGATCCATCAAGAATGGTTATGAATGAAGAATATAGTTTAACCGTAGAAGATGGAAATATTATTTCTCAATCAGTTGTGGCAGGTACAAAAATAACTAAAGATGAAAAACATACATTTGTAGAATCATTAGGAGCAGATCCTGATGAAATTATAGGTTTAGCTGATATTGCAAATATGAATAAAGATGAAATAACTGCATGGATCGATGAAAATAAATTGGCTAAAACAAAAATTAGTTTAACTTATTCAGAAACAGTTGAAGAGGGACTTGTAATAAGTTACGACTTAAAAAATGTTGAACCTGAGCAATTTAAACGTGGAACAAGTTTAACAATAGTTGTTTCAAAGGGTGAGGCGCCAGCTGGTGTTATTACACTTGAGGATTTTGTTAAAAAACCTGTTGAAATAGTTGAAGAGTTTGCGAAAAATAAAAAAATTGAATTGAAAATTATTGAAACATATAGTGATGAACTTGCTGAAGGAACTGTAATTTCACAATCAATTGAAAGTGGAAAGACAATGAAAGAGAAAGAAACATTAACTGTTACTGTATCTTTAGGTAAAGCTGTTACAGTTGCAAACTTCTCTAATTTTGATAAGAGTGATGTAGATTCATGGGTTGCTGATAATCCAACTGCAAATGTTAAACTTGAAGAAGTTTATAGTGAAAGCGACAAATATGTAATTTCACAATCTTTATCATCTGGAAAAATGATGGGTAAAGAAGACAAACTTGTGATCACAGTAAATCTTGGTAGACCAAGACTTGATAAAGATTATGTTGGAGTAGATTTTAGAGAATTATTTGATTGGTGTAAAAAAACAAGTGAAAAAGGAACTGATATGCAAGCTGGAGACTGGGGTTCAGAATCAATTTATTCTACAACTTACAGAGCAAATCAAATTATGAGTATCACATGTTCATCAAACAGTACTGGTGAAGTAGTTAATTGTGCTGGTGACTTACCTGTTGATGCAAGATTTAGTGTATTATTATCAAAAGGATTAGAAGTAGAATTACCAGCAGATGGAGCAGCTACTGAAGTTTCTATTCCAGATTTTGGTACTGATAAAACAGATACTGCACCAGCGACAAAAGGAAATGCAGATTCAATTGCTACTTGGTTGAGTGGGTTGAAATTCAATTATAGTTTTGCAGATGCTACTGAAAGTCATCTTGAAGGGTTATACTTAGAGGATGGAACAAGACTTTTCACTGGTATGAAAATAAATCAGGATGACAAATTAATTGTGAAAAAATTTTAGAAGTAACAGTAAAAAATAAGGAGATATAGTAGATGAATTATATTAATAGAGCTTATAAAAATATTACGCGTAAATTTTCAAAGTCAATATTACTGGGTTTAACGTTCTTTTTGATCGGTAACTTTGTAATTGTAGGACTTGGTGTTAGTAGTGCTGCAGATAGTGCAAAAATAATGGCAAGAAAAAATATGCGTGCGGTAGTTGAATATAAAGTAGATCATGAAAAATTTTGGGAAGATGCAGAAGAAATTGAAGATGATGAAGAAAAAGAAGAATTTTATAAAAATCAACCTACAATTTCTATAGAAGAAGTATCAAAGTTTATGGGCGATTCTCGTGTTAAAGTAGCTAATGCAATAACTAGTGAAAGAGTTCATCCAATAGGATTTGAGCATGTTTTAATTGGTAATGAACGTGAAGAAAATGATTCAAACAATATCATGGTTGGATCAAGAATGGATTTTGGTGGTATTGATGGTGGAGATCAAGAATATATCCCGTATGTTGAACCTGCAATCAATTTAAAAGGTAACTTATTTCCTAATATGATTGAATTTGAAGATGGTTTATATGAATTAATTGAAGGAAGTATGTATACACAAGAACATATTGATAACAATGATAAGGTTTGTTTAATTACAGATACGTTAGCTGAACTAAACAATTTAAGTGTTGGAGATACAATTTCTGTAAATACAAGACAAGCTGCAGATTTCCAACATAATCCTGATCGTGATTATAATCTTGAAGATGGAATCATTGAGATGGAAATCATTGGAATTTTCGATAATAAAGAAGAGATAGATCCAAGTTCTGATAATTTTGATTGGATGGGTGCAAGTGAGTCACCAGAAAATATTATTTTAACTCCTTCTAATCATGTTTTAGAAAAAAGATTTGAATTTTATGTTGCTGACCATGAATATTATAAAAACTTGAACCCTGAGGATGAATATTATTCAGATCCTGACAATGCACCAACAATGGAAGATATTAATCGTTTAGGATCTGTTGTATTATTACTAAATGATCCATTAGAAGTTGATGGATTTGTGGAAGAGTTTACAAAAACAAGTGAAAATGAATATTTAATTCTTGATGCAAATAATGAAACATTTTTAAAACTTGCAAAGCCGTTAGATACTTTATCATTATTTGCTAACATAATTATTTGGTTAGTAATTATTAATGCGATTGTTATTATTACTTTAGTTACAGCACTTACTTTAAAAACTCGTGAGTATGAAATTGGTGTATTATTATCTTTAGGTGTATCAAAAACAAAGGTTGTTGCACAATTCTTTGTGGAACTTGCAATAATTGCAGTAATTGGATTTACTTTAGCTGTTATGTCAGGTTCAATGATTGCTTCAAGTGTTGGTAATGCTGTTTTAGATTTCCAAGTTGCTACATCTGATGTAGAAGTAGAAGATGACAATAATTATTATTATGGTGAAACAGATTACTTTACAGAAGTATCACTTGAAGATATTACAAAAAATTATGAAGTGACTATTAGTCCATGGATTATAGCACAAATTTATGTTGCAGGTCTTGGAATGGTATTAATTTCAATACTAATCCCATCATTAATGATCATGAGATTTAATCCGAAAAAAATCTTATTGAATACTAACTAGGAGGAAATGAATATGTCAATTTTAAAATTAGAAAATATTAATTATAGTTATGTAGATGGTGGAATGAAAAGACAAATACTAAATAACTGTAGCTTTGAGTTTGAAAAGGGTAAGTTTTACACAATTTTAGGACCTTCTGGTTCAGGTAAAACTACTTTATTATCAATTATTTCAGGACTTGATAGTCCTGAAAGTGGTACATTTTATTTTGATGGTGAAGATGTTAATAAAATTGGTTTAAATAAATATCGTCGTAACAAAATTGCGATAGTATTCCAACAATTCAATTTAATCAGTTACTTAACAGCTGGCGAAAATGTACAACTAGCGATGACTGAAACAGATAATAGCGTTCCTAAAAATCAAAAAGAAGTAGCTTATGCTTTACTTGAAAAATTTGGGATTGTTAAGTCAAAAGCAGATCGTTTAGTTTCAAGATTATCAGGAGGTGAGCAACAACGTGTTGCTATCGCTCGTGCAATTGCATCAAATGTTGACTTAATCTTTGCCGATGAACCAACTGGTAACTTAGATACAGCAACAGAACAAGAAATAGTTAAAATCTTTAAAATGTTGACAGAAGAATACGGAAAAACAGTTATTGTAGTTACGCATAGTAATGCAGTGAGTGAATTTAGTGATTTAAGAGTTAAACTTGAAGGTGGAAACTTGATCACATTGTAAATTTAAAGCCTGCTAGGGATAGTATGGCTTTTTTTTAATAAGGAGGAAGAAAGATGAATTTTATCAACAGAGCTTTAAAAAATGTCACAAGAAAGATGTCAAAGTCACTATTGTTAGGACTTACATTCTTTTTGATTGGAAATTTTGTAATTGTAGGTCTTGGTGTTAGTTCGGCAGCAGATAATGCAAAGATATTAGCGCGTCAAAAAATGCGTGCAGTTGTCGAATATAGTGTAGACCATGAAAAAATGTGGGAAGCTACTAAAGATTTTACCGAGGAAGAAAGTACTGAATTTTATGAGAATAATCCAGTTGAAATTACACTTGATAAAATAAAAGAAATACAACAAGATCCACGTGTTAAAGTAGTTAATGCAATTGGAAATCATCAAATGTATTCTAAAAGTTTTGAGAATGTTTTAGTAGGTAATGAAGAAAATAATAACTCAGGTGGTACATATTTTGAAACTGACGAATTTGGAAATACAGTAGAATATGAACATATAGAACCAAATATTTCTTTAAAAACAAATGCTTTTGATAATATGATTGAATTTGAAGATGGTATTTATAAAATTATTGAAGGTAGAATGTATACTCAAGAAGATATTGATAATATGTCTCCAGTATGCTTAATAACAGATAAACTTGCTGAAATGAATAATTTAAGTATAGGAGATACTGTTACATTAGAAACAATGGAATTAAGAAGTTTAGAATATTATGAAGGTGCTACCGTTGAAGATATAACAATTGAGATGGAAATTATAGGTATTTTTGATAACTCAGAAGAACTTGATCCATCAGATCCTGAATATGATTGGATGTCTCCACATATGTCTCCTGATAATATTGTTTTAACAACTGAATCATATATTAACTCGTCAAAATTGAAATTAGAAATAATGGCGTTTGATTCAGGTAAATTAGAATATCCAGATATAGAATATTATCAAGATGAAGCAAATCGTCCTTCACTAGAATCAATGTCATATAAAAGTAATATTATAATCCTACTAAGTGATCCTTTAGATGTTGATGCTTTTGTAAAGGATTATACGGCGACAAGTGAAAGTGAATATTTAGTTTTTGATGCAAATAACGAAACTTTTTTAAAGTTATCTAAGCCATTAGATACATTATCAATCTTTTCGAATATAATTATTTGGTTAGTAATTATTAATGCTATTGTTATTATTACTCTAGTTACAGCACTTACTTTAAAAACTCGTGAGTATGAAATAGGTGTATTATTATCTTTAGGTGTATCAAAAACAAAAGTTGTTGCACAATTTTTTGTAGAACTTGCAATAGTTGCGGTAATTGGATTTACTTTAGCTGTTATGTCAGGTTCAATGATTGCCTCAAGTGTTGGTAATGCTGTTTTAGATTTTCAAGTTGCGACAGCTGATGTGGAAATAGATGAAGATAATGATTATAATTATTATGCGGAAACCGACTACTTTACTGAAGTATCACTTGAAGACATCACAAGTAAATATGAAGTTACAATTAGTCCATGGATTATAGCACAAATTTATGTTGCAGGTCTTGGAATGGTATTAATTTCAATACTAATCCCATCATTAATGATCATGAGATTTAATCCGAAAAAAATCTTATTGAATACTAACTAGGAGGAAATGAATATGTCAATTTTAAAATTAGAAAATATTAATTATAGTTATGTAGATGGTGGAATGAAAAGACAAATACTAAATAACTGTAGCTTTGAGTTTGAAAAGGGTAAGTTTTACACAATTTTAGGACCTTCTGGTTCAGGTAAAACTACTTTATTATCAATTATTTCAGGACTTGATAGTCCTGAAAGTGGTACATTTTATTTTGATGGTGAAGATGTTAATAAAATTGGTTTAAATAAATATCGTCGTAACAAAATTGCGATAGTATTCCAACAATTCAATTTAATCAGTTACTTAACAGCTGGCGAAAATGTACAACTAGCGATGACTGAAACAGATAATAGCGTTCCTAAAAATCAAAAAGAAGTAGCTTATGCTTTACTTGAAAAATTTGGGATTGTTAAGTCAAAAGCAGATCGTTTAGTTTCAAGATTATCAGGAGGTGAGCAACAACGTGTTGCTATCGCTCGTGCAATTGCATCAAATGTTGACTTAATCTTTGCCGATGAACCAACTGGTAACTTAGATACAGCAACAGAACAAGAAATAGTTAAAATCTTTAAAATGTTGACAGAAGAATACGGAAAAACAGTTATTGTAGTTACGCATAGTAATGCAGTGAGTGAATTTAGTGATTTAAGAGTTAAACTTGAAGGTGGAAATTTAATACAAATATAATTATTCAATAAATAATTAAAAAGTCAGATTATAGATATCTGACTTTTTATTACCAAATAATCATGACATTATTGGGAATAATTGTAAAAAATAAATATAATCAGTTACAAGAAACATATAATGCTATATAATATAGTATATATATTTTTTTTATTAATAAATTATGAATAATTTAGTTGTTAAGTTCATGTAAATATAAAAAAATCACGAAAAATTATTGAGCTTTTTATGATGGAGGATCCAAGAATGTTACGTAAATATTTAAATCGAGTAGACTTTCAAGTAGCTATTATAACAAGTGTTATTGTTGCTTTATCAAGTTTGTTGATATTTTTTGCTACTTATTCTATAACGTATAATGATATGATAGCAAGTCTACAAGATAGAGTTTCATCAATTTATTACGGTATTGAACCAATGCTTGATACACATGATTTCACTAATATTGATGATAAAAGAGATATTTCATTACAATCTTATCAAGAGATTCAACAGATATTATTACAAGCGAAACAAACTTCGGGAGTAATGTATCTATATACTGCTAAACAGCTTGACGATGGTTCGTTGGTATATTTGGTTGACGGTTTGCCAATAAGTAATCAGGATTATAGATATCCTGGAGATTTGATAGAACAAGAAATTCAAGATGAAATGCAATATGCATTAGATAATAAAATATTGATGCCACAAGAAATTAAACACACATCTTGGGGGCATATTTTTATAGCTTATTTACCAATTACTCATAATGATGAAGTTATAGGTGTTTTAGGGATAGAATTTGATGCGGGTCATCAGTATTCGACTTATCGTCTAACCCTGATTGGGATGATATCACTAATTATTCTTTTTTGTGTTGCGGCATGGTTTATATCTTTTAAATTATTTTGTAGAATATCAAACCCTACCTATAAAGATATATATAACACTGACTTACTTTCTGGTTTGAAAAATAGAAATTCTTTTGATATTGATATTAGTAATTTAGATGGACAAAGAAGAAAAAATATTGGTATATTATCTATAGATTTAGACAATCTAAAAAACACTAATGATACATTAGGTCATCATGAAGGTGACAAGTTTATTATTTCATGTGTTTATATAATTCAAGAAGCAATTGCGAATAGTACTAATTTTTCAAATAATATTTTATATCGTGTTGGTGGAGATGAATTCGCAATAATTATGCATGATATAAATGAAAAGTCTTTAATTGAATTATGCGATTTAATAACTATCAAAACGGCAAAAGCTAATGTGTCTGGTATAACAAACTATTCTTTATCTATGGGGCAGGCTTCTTTTGATATTAATAAAGATAGAAGCTTATTGGATACTTTTAAAAGAGCAGATAATAATATGTATGAAATTAAGCGAACAAAAAAGTGTAAAGAAAGTGATAACAGTTAAACGAAATAATATTAAGGCCTTTTTACAATAAGTGTTATCAGTACATTACATGAAAGAGTGAAAAATATGAATACAACTAGGGGAAATAAATCAGAATTTATAAAATACAATGCGTTTAAACTAATTACTTTAATTTTTTTGATAGTATTTCAATTTACTTATATAGGTCTTATCTATGAACAAAAGGGCTGTGATAATACCTATTATCAACTCGTTTTAAATGAAAAAAAATATGATGATAATATAAGTTTATTGGTAAAATCAAATAATATTCAAAGTTCATTTTTATCCGAAAATGAAGATTTAGAAATAATTAATAAATTTAATTCAAATTACATAATTTTGTTTTTAGGTAATTTAGGAATAATTGGATTCATTATTTTTTTGCTATTAAAGGAAAAAAATAATAAATATAAAATGGCTTTTGAAAATAGAAAATTATTAAAAAAGATCAAAAATTATGAATTGTCTATTGAAAATGCCAAGTTGGGAATGTTTATATGGGATTTAGATTCTGGGATGATTAATTTTAAAACAAAAAAATTAAATTTTGGGATGAATGAATCTGATAAAAATGATTTGATTAAAATAATAAGTGAGTCTGATTTAAATATGGATGAAAAAAATGTTTTAATGCAGTACAAAACAATAGTTAAAAGTGGAGCTAAATTTATTGAATTAGATTTACCAGTTAGAGAAAATGGTATCATTACAAAAATGAATAGAATTTCTTTAACATGCAATATTGATAATTGTTGCATTGGAATTATTAAAGATATAAGCAGTATATATTTTATGAATCAAAAAAAATCTATTGATAAGATAATAGAAAAACGATTTTTCTCTTTAGTTGAAGTTAATTTAAGTAAAAATAAGGTTATCAGTTGTACTAGTGAATGGCTAAGTAATTTTGCAATTAGTAAAAATAATGATTATTATGAAGTGTTGAATGGTATTGTAGAATTAACAACCTTTATAGAAAATAAAAATAAAGTTTGTGCATTATTGGAAAATGATAATTTAGTTGAAGCTTTTCACAACAATGACTATAATGGTTATACTAATTTACTTATAAACGATGATAACAAAAATTGTAAGAAGGTATACGTGAATTATATTTTGTATAATGATATACTTACAGATGATATTTGTGTGAATGTTATAGTGCAAGATGCATATTTATATAATTTAGGTGAGGTTGATTTTCAAACATCACTTAACTCGTATAAATACTTTAAACGATGTGTATCAAATAATATATTAAAAAATAAAAATAAAAATAATTATGCTTTATTATTATGTACGTTTAAGCAGGATATCAATAAACCGATTGGTTTAAAATTTTTTACTGCAATTGGACAACTTATTAAAAACATTTTTAAAGGTGGTATAGTTGCGAATAATGACGACAATTTAATTTATATATATTGTGAAGAAAATAAAAAAAGTGTAGTTATTGATAATGTTGTGAAAATGATTAAAATTATTGAATCAAAACTACCTATAATTGTCGGGGTAGGTGTTTATCATGGATGTGATAATGAAGATTATGATGAAATATTAAATAAATCTGAAAAGTCAATGTGTCTTGCGAAGTTAAATGGTGAAAAACACTATAGTGTATTTTAATAGAAAATTAGGAGATGAATTATATGTTTAATAAAGTTGACCAAATAGAAAAAGTAATGAAAGAAATAATGAAAAATAATGGGATTGATGATTGGAAAGGCTTTAAGCAAGATGAATTAGTTAGCATATACAATATATTAGAAAATGATAATAAATCGATTGCAAATAATTATCAAGTTAAGAGTATAAAAGTATCATCAAAAGAACAACTAGAAAAAATAATGGAAGTTCTTGACGATATATCAAATGAAAAAAAAGAATTTTTAGCATAATGGTACTGTTTATTTTGTTATATACTTATCTTATAAATCATGAAATATTTATAAGCATGTGATTAGTATTAATAAATATAAATTCTGTGATAAAAAAACTAAATTAGATTATAATAAAATGATGTAATAAATATGATATATGTTATATTTAGGGGATAATTGTTTATCAGTTTTAGAAATAGGGGTATAGAATGAATAGATTAAAAATGTTTGCTTTCGCAATTATATGTTGTTTACTTGCTTGCAATAATGAAGTGTTTGCAAATGAAAATGGTGATGATTCTAATGTTGTAAAGATAGGGTATTTGGAAAATTATGGAGTTATACAATCAATTAATGAATCTGATGATAAAGGTTATGGTTATGATTACTTTAATGAATTATCAAAATATACCGGACATACTTATGAATTTGTAGAATGTGAATGGGAACAGGGTTTGAACATGTTAGAAGCTGGTGAAATAGACCTGTTTGGACCAGTTCAAAAAAATGAAGAAAGACTTGAAAAATTTGGCTATACTAAAAATTCTTTTGGCCATGAGGAAATTTTATTAGTTAGTCCAAGAGATTCTGGTATTTTATTTGAGGATTTTGAAGCTATAAATAATAGTAAAATTGGTATAATAAATGAGAGTGCTTTTATTTCTACATTAGATGAATATTTAGCTGAAAATAACATAGTAGCAGAGTATGTTATGTATCCTGAATTATCAGCTTTAAAAGAGTATGATTTACGTTTAGAATCTAACTTATTTTATGAACCCAACTTACAAATAGTTGCGAAATTAGACTCTATTCCCTTTTATTTTGCGACTAATAAAGAAAATGAGAAACTTTTAAATGAATTAGATTTAGCACTGTCGCAACTAAAAATTGATGATAGGTTTTTTGAACAAGATTTATATATAAAATATTATAGTGATAAAATAGTTGCACCACCTGCACTAACTAAAGAAGATGAACTTTTATTGAGTAAAAAAAATAATAGCTTCACTGTACTTATTTCAAATGATCATAAACCTTTTCAGTTTGTAGAAAAAAATGGTGATGTTCATGGAATTGCAATTGATATTATGGATGCTATTGCTCTAGATGCAGGTATTGAATTTAATTATGTATATGAAACAGAAAATAATACTATAAATTATGCTGAAGTTGATTTATCAATTGTTATGCAAAATACTCCGTTTACAAATAAAGCTTATGATAAAACCGATACATACATGGTGTCGCCAATAATGTTAGTGGGAAAAAAATCTGTAAGTTCAGATAATCTTGGAACTGTTGGTATGTTAGATTATAGTAATGTGCAAATAGAAGCTGATGAGATCGTAAGATGTAATACTTATGATGAATTGATTGAGCTTATTAAAAAAGGCGATATTGATTATATCGCATCTACTGATTTATCTACAACTTATATTTTAGAAGAAGTTGGAATTGAAGATTTTTCAGCTTATCCAACTGCAAACAACATTCATTCTAAAATACTTATTGATGATAGTTTATCAGAATATACTGAAATATTTAATAAGCTTATAGCAAGATTAAATTACAAAGAAATTGATGCTACTGTAATTAAACATATTTCTCATTTTTCATCTGAAGATACTATTATCGATATACTAAATAAAAATCCGTTATTTATAACTTTCATGATAATTATAGTATCTATAATTATTATAATTATAATAATAATTTCAAATATAGTTAAAAATAATGCTTTAAATAAAATTATAAATTATGATGAGGTAACAGGATTGATTTCGCTGTATAGATTCAACATATTAGCACAAGAAATATTAAAAACTTCAAATATAAATGAATATTTAATGGTTTCATTAGATATTGATAATTTTCAATATTTAAATGAAGCATATGGATATGAAACGGGTAATAAAGTATTACTTGAACTAGCGAATAAACTTGTTGCAAAATATAAAAAAAATGCAATTATAACAAGACAAAATGCCGATTGTTTTTTAATTTTGACTAAAAAGCCGATTAATATTCATGTCCCATGTGGAAAAGAATATTGTGATGACTGTATTTCATTGTCAGTAATGAATATTTTGGGAGATAATTGTAAAACGAGCTTGTGCAGGGGTGTATACGAAATTATCGATCCTAGTCTAAAACTTTCATATATGATTGATTGCGCAAATAGTGCAAGAGTTTTAGGTAAACATTTTTACCGCAGTACCTCATATAAGTTTACAGAAGAAATGAAATTAGAGAGACAAATATCGAATAAAATTGTGAATTCGATGGAAGCTGCTCTATTAAATAAAGAATTTAAAGTTTATTATCAACCTAAAGTAAATTTAAATGATTTCAAATTGAATGGAGCCGAAGCATTAGTTAGATGGATTCCAGATAATGGAAACATAGTTTATCCAAATAGTTTTATACCATTATTTGAAAAAAATAGGTTTATTGTAGAATTAGATTTTTATGTATTTGAAGAAGTATGTCGCTATATTGCTAAGTGGAAAGATTCTATAGATATGCCAATCATATCAGTTAATTTATCAGTAATAACAATGTTGAATGATAATTTAATTCCTAAACTTTTAAGCATTACATCAAAGTATAAATTAGATAATAGTTTGTTAGAACTTGAAATAACTGAAAGTGCTGTTGCAAAAAACTTTGATGAAGCAATTTTAAAAGTTAAACAACTTAAAGAATTAGGTTTTTCAACATCTTTAGATGATTTTGGAAGTGGTCTTTCTTCTTTAAATAGATTGAATGAAATGGAGTTTGATATTTTGAAAATTGATAAAGATTTTTTATCTAAAAATATAAACGATGTTAAAGGAATTGCTATTATAGAAAATATAATAGATTTAGCTGAAAAATTAAACATGAGCTGTATTGCAGAAGGTGTTGAAACAATAGAGCATGTTGAATATCTAAAAAAACTAAAATGTAATAATGCGCAAGGATATTATTTTAGTAAGCCTATCAATGAAGATGAATTTAAGTCTATTGTCATTAATGGAATTGATATAAAATAAATGTATAATGAAAAACTATATCTTAATTGAATATAAATAAGGAGTATTATGGATAATACAATTTCACCTATTTACAAATCATTAAAACATTTTTTTGATGTTTATTTAACACAAAGAGATATAACAAAAACATTGGAGTTAGTTACAGATGATATTTTGTATGTAGGTACTGGTCTAAATGAAACGGCATTAAATAAAAATGAATTAGCGAATTTACTTATTGAAGAAATGAAAGTTATGCCACATCCGGTTACATTTACTACTGCAAATTATTATGAAAATTTGTGCTGTGAAAATATTTGGAATTGTTTTTTTGATATGACAGTAGACGTTAAAATAACTGATAAAAAGAATGTAAAATTTTCAACAAGATTTACAGGAATGGTTAAAAGAATAGACGATAAGTATTTACTTAGTTCAAAGCATATGTCAGAACCGAGTGCTAATCAAGAAGAAAACGAATTTTTTCCAATTAGTTTCTTTTCGACAAATGGAGAAAAAATGGGAAGAGATTTTCAACAATCATTACTTGAAACACTGATAAAAAATATACCTGGTGGAATAATGGGGGTTTTTAATGAAAAAGGTTTCCCAACTTATATTATAAACGATTCAATGCTTAAAATGCTTGATTATACCTATGATCAATTCATCGAACAAACTAATGGAATGATTGAATTTTTATTGCACCCTGACGACTTAGACTCTGCTCATAAAACCATGAAATCTTGCATTATAGATAATGTTGAATCTGAATCTGAATATAGAATCAGAAAAAGTAATGGAGAATATATTTGGATTCATGAAATAGCTAGAAAAATCACAACAGAAGATGGACGAGAAGTAGCTCTGTGTGTTATTGTTAATATATCTGATAAAGTCCTTATTCAAGAATGTTTAACTGAGGAAACAATGAGAGACCCTTTAACAAATTTATACAATAGAAAAGCTTGCAATAAATTGATTGCTGATAAACTTATAGTGAATGATGGATTTGTTTTCTTAATGGTTGACATTGATAAATTTAAAGCCGTTAATGATATATATGGTCATCATACTGGAGATGTTGTATTAATTTATTTAGCTGAACAGTTAAAAAATAATTTTAGAAGTTCTGATATTATTGTAAGACTTGGTGGCGATGAGTTTATTATATATATACACTCAACATGTGATATTGATTCATTGATTAACAAAATGAATCGCATAAATAATGATTATATTATAAAAATGAAAGAAATTGCGCCAACTAGTAACTCTTTATTATCTATCGGTGGTATTTATGGTAAAGGTTCTTATAATTTTTCAAAGATATACCAAGCGTCAGATTCGATATTATATAATGTCAAAAAAAGTATGATAGAAAAAGTAAAAATACTTAATATCAACGATTTCAATCATATTAATACGATATCAAGATAGTAGGAATGTTAATTTTGGAGGTTATTTATGTTTACTAAATTTAAGCAAAGTATGGTTTACAAAGTTTCAATATTACTTTCATTGATAATAACTATAATGGCTACTATAATAGTTTTTATTGTTTTATCAAATGGTGTTTTAGCTGTATTAAAGCAACAGCCATCTATGGCTTTTAGTAAAGAAGTTGAAACAAACAAGTCATTTATAAAAGACCAACTGATGTTAGGCCTTGGAAACATTACAGCCTACTCAACGGATATTGAGAATATATATAATACTAAAATTGATGGAAATTCTCAATTAAGTGACGAACAAGTAATAGACTTTTTATTTGAATCAGTACCTATTGTTGTAAACATGTTGGGTTCTGCTCAAACTACTGGTGCTTTTATAATTCTGAATAATGATGGATTATCAAATGAATATACTACGCTATTTTTAAGAGATCCTGCTCCTGATGTCGAAATGAGCGTAAAAAAAGATTTTTTAATACAATTTGCCCCAACAAAACTTGTAGATAAACTAGATTATGAAAAAATGAATATGTATAAACCAAATATAACATTGGATGGTATTCATAAAAATATATTAACAGTTCCAATTGAAAGAGAAATAATGTTTCCTAATAATAAAGAAATTGGTTATTGGCAAGTTGCGCCTGATTTTGCAAATGCTGAAAATTCAATTGTTACCTATTCAATTCCACTAGTTGATAACAACGGTAATATTTTTGGTGTTATTGGAATGGGAATTACAGAAAATTTCTTATTTCGCCACTTACCTGAAAGTAAGATGGGAGAGTCTAAAACAATAGGTTATTCATTAGGTATATATGATAAAGATAAAGATATTTTAAAATCTGTATTAAATTATGGAACTAATGTAGAAAATAATATTGCGCCATTATATGAACCAATGGAATTTTCAGTATTTGATAAAGATCTTAATCTATATAATGTTAAAAATATTGCTGAACCAAAGCCCATAGTTTCTAGCATTCATTATTTGAATTTATATAAAGATACACCATTTAATCATTTAGAGTGGGTATTTATTGGTTATGCTGAAGAAAATGATCTATTAGAATATTCGAATAAATTTATTAAATACATAATAATGACGTTCATTAGTGTTTTGATTATTGGTTTATTATTATCTTATTTTTTCGCTAAAAAAATAAGTAAACCAATAACTGATTTAGCAAAAAAGATGAGTACGAATGATTCTAAAATAATTCATTCCCTTATTGATACAAAGACAGGGTATGGTGAACTTGATGAACTTACAAAAACAATAGTTCATTTTAGTAAAAAAGAAAAAGAATCTAGTTTGAAAACTAATAAAATAATTAGAATGGTTAATTTACCACTTGGAACATTTGAGTATAATAAAAATAATGATTACGTTATTTGCTCTAATAATCTTATTGATTTATTTGAATTTGATAAAATTAATATTAAAGATAATATGGTTAAAGCTAAACAATTTTTTGATAAAATGGATGAAATAAAGCTTAATGTTGAAAATAAAGCTGAAAGCATCTATATGATTAAATCAAAGGACAAAAAATGGTTGAAAATTGTATCTGCTGAAGTTAATAATTCAATTTTAGGTATATGTTTAGATGTAACTAAAGATATATTAGAAAAGCATATTATGGAATATGAGCGTGATTTTGACAGATTAACCAAACTATTAAATAGAGATTCTTTTAGAAATAAAGTAGAAAAAATATTTGAAAACGATATTATTAAATATGCTGCATTTATTATGTTTGATATTGATAGCTTAAAGTATATAAATGATACTTATGGTCATGATATGGGCGATTATTATATTTCTTCTATAGCTAATATATTATCTAATACTTTATCTGATAATTGTTTAGTTGCGAGAATGTCTGGTGATGAATTTTATGTTTTTGCACAAAGTAATAACTCAAAAGATGAGATTAGAGATCTTGTGAAGTCTGTTTATGAAGCATTTGATATTAATTTTTTACCACTTCCAGATGGAAATCAATTAAAAATGAGAATGTCTAGTGGTATTGCGTGGTATGGTGACGACTCTAATTCAATTGATGAGTTGATACACTATGCTGATTTTGCAATGTATCAAGTAAAGCACACACAAAAAGGTGAACTTGAAGAATTTAATAAAGCTGTTTATTTAAAAAATTCATTTATGTTAAATGGTAGTGGTGAATTAAACCGTATACTTGATGAAGAATTAGTTGATTACGTATTTCAAGTAATTGTATCTGGAAAAACTGGAGAAATTTACGGATACGAGGCATTGATGAGACCAAAAAGTAAAATAATCGATTCACCAATTAAGCTATTAAAAATTGCTACAATACAATCTAAACTTTATAATGTTGAAAAAATTACATTGAATAAGACATTAGAAGCTTATGTTAAGTACTCAGATTTATTTAATGGTAAAAAATTATTTGTTAATTCTATACCTAATGAAATTTTATCTGATATAGATTTTATGGATGTTGTTAACAAATATTCTCAAATTTTTAACAATATTGTATTAGAGATTACAGAAGGTGAAAAGTTAAATATTAATATTTCAGATAAAAAAATTGCTATGGCAAGAAAATATGGAATGATGATTGCACTGGATGATTATGGTTCGGGTTATTGTAGTAATGTTTCATTATTAAAAATAGATCCAGATATTATCAAACTAGATCAAATGATGATTAAAAATATTAGTACGGATAAAAATAGACAAGCAATGTTTTTACAAATAATGGATTATGCAAAACAAGAAAATATCGCAATCTTAGCAGAGGGTGTAGAAACATTTGAAGATATGCAATATCTTGTAAGTAAAAACGTTGATTTTTTACAGGGATATTATATTACTAAACCAACAGCTTTACCAAATTATGATGAAACAAAAATAAAAAATGAAATAAGTATAATTAATAGTTTGAAAGAAAATAATTAGTAATACTTTAATTAAGAATTCAATATAAATAGTACTAAATTTAGAGTTAAGAGTATGGTATTATTAAATTAATTATTTAATAATACCCCCAACTTTTAGATGACTTATAATTAT
>CAMQTJ010000040.1 GCA_947037125.1 uncultured Holdemania sp. | reverse complement strand
GATGGTAATTCGTCATTTGACATTCCAATAATTGCAGTAAAGTTATCTATAGACCATGCTCCAATACTACCAACAGCTTTCATTCCAAATGGAATAAAAGTAATTATAAGTAGTGTGATAAACATCTTTTGCAAAACGCTTATCACACTGAACTTTTGAATTTTTTCTGAGTCATTTAAAGTTACAATAGCTATCTTTGCTATACGAATAACCACAAAAAATGTAATGAATATCATCACTCCAGACCACATTTTCCATATTGCATCAAGAGAAAAGATTTCCATTAAACCTATTTCTTTCATTAATGAATAACTTACATCCATAAGTGTTAACAATGCTTTGCATAGTTCCCACAAAACCAGCCGAAAAAATTCAACAATAAAATCTATCACAGCACAAATCCAAAAACTTGAAGAATTAATGGCACACACAGACTTAAAAGTCCTACCTTTAAAATATTTTCAAATTGTTTGAATATTTTCTTACCATCACGCTCTTCTTTGTCTAATTGAAAGTATGAAATAGCTTCTTTTAACCACGCTAATACCATACACCCACCGATTATTGCCGATAAAATAATAGTTACAGGATCAACTAAACTGTTGAATAGTTCAATTCCTAATTCGGTATTAATATTTAGCCCTTCAGCTGATACAGTTTTTGTAGATAACATTACTACATAGGCAATTGTTAAAAACTTCAAATCAATTTTACACTTTATTTTATTTATTAATTTTTTCATAATTCCTCCATTTTCCAAACATGGCAAGTCTGCCTTGTTATTTAATGTTTGCTTTAATTTTATTTCAATTAAGCAACAAAAAAGAGCTTCTCAGCTCTTACATATTTATTTTATAATCTTGTTCATCTCGTATGCCATCCTGCAAACTTTCGCTCTGTTTATCCAACAACATCATGATTTAAATCTTATTATCACAGTTACTTTAATTCGCTTAGATCATTATTTGCAAAATCATCTAATGATAAACTGTAATATATAGCTAATCGATTAACTGATTCGAAACTTATTCTGGTACTTTGATTTTTATATAACCTAAATAAAACTGGAATGGCTACATTTGATTCTTCACTGATGGTTTTGAAGCTTTTCTTAGATTTATCCTTTAAATAAATAAAATTTTTACTTATATACATGATTTACCTCTCTTTTTGTGATAAAATATTAACAATAGTTAATAAGAGGTGCTCATATGACAAATATAACTGAAAACGAATCGAAGTTTAACAATAATAAAAAAATAAACGAAGCACCGATTAAATATGGTGTATGCATTGCTATTTTAACATCTTTAATTATTTTTTTATCAACCTCATTCTTAAATTTATCCGCCGATTACTTTATGTCTGGCTATTTAGAATATTTCAACATAACTCCAAACTTTCAAATTCCATTAAACATTTCAATTAGCAGTATTCAAAATTTAATTTTTTCTATCATTCTTGTTATAGTATCAACGTCCATCCAAACAACATTAACACTTTACGTATTTAATCTACCAATTTTACATTATGAAAAAAAGCATTTAGATTTTATTTTGAAAATAATCTACACATATTTTGTCAACACTATAATAATTATAATTACTGTATTTGCAATATTTTTCAATACAAATAGTGGGCATCAATTTTTTGTAATATTGTTTGTAGCTTGTAGTTTTATATTTACTGGAAACTTCTTTATATTCACAATTATTATTTATTTATATTTGTTTTTAGCCGTACATCTATGTTTATACTCATCAAAAAAAAGAGCTATTAATAAGGCTAAAAATAATACATCACCATTAACACGAAAATTAGTCATATTTCTTATGATTTTAGGTTCTACTCCGTTTTTTGTTAATTTTCTTGCATCTTTCTTTTTTTCTGTTGGTAATCAATCTGCAATTGTCACAAAAGAATTTGTTGCTTTTAAAATCGACAAATCAATTGTTGAAATTGATGATGATGATATAGTAAAAGATAATCATAGTTCAATTGAAAATATTAGTATAGACAATTTGACAAATAATACTGACACATCATCAGAAAGCATTAGTAATGAAACTGATGATGATGATGATACTGAAGATACTTATATAGTTATTCAAAAAATTAACGATTCTGAATATTTGTGTCTTAAACTCGTTGAAAAAGAAATACCATTTGAGAACTCTAATTTTATAATAACTTCACTAATTGATAAGAATTTATATATGATTAGTGACGTAACTAAGAGCGAAAATATAAACAAATAATGTAATTACAATTATTAGTTGCAAATATTACTGCTGGCAGCAAATAAAAGAGTCAAAATAGTAATTATCATTAATATATACATTATAATTACATAAAAAGCAAAATTCACAGCTTTTCTAAACGGCGCTTTTTCTTTGCCATATAATTTTTTTATATGTTTCTTTAAAGTTATAACATCATCTATATGCGCTGAATTTTTATCCTTATTATGACATTCTACTATGTTGTCTAATATTACAAGATTTATTACCTCGTCTATTTTTATTAAATCATTCTGCTTAATTCTATAATTCTCAAAATTTCTGTTAATAATTTTGACCTTATGATATTCTTTGTTAATAAAGATTTTTTCAATATCTTCAATCGTAACTTGTTCATTCATTTTATTTATCCTTTCACGTTTAATTTAAATACAATTAGCAACCCTATCCTAATTTATTATTAACATTATTAGGAAAAAACCTTAATTATTATTAATTTCTTTAGCCACCCATATCTGGAATTTTAATCATTTCATTAATCCTATAATTTTCAATTCTATCAATACCATATTCAGCTATGGGTGTAAACACTTCACAACCATCACCTTCTACAGCAACCTTTTTGCTATAGTATTTTCCATCTGGTAGATAAGCAACAATTTGACCAGATACATTAGTAGTTTTAATTTCATAAACAATTATTTTAATTGTCTTAGAACAGAATTTGCAAAATCATTTACCAATAAAGTGAAATATATCGCTAGAAGATTAACTAATTCAAAACTTATTTTGGTACTTTTATTTTTATGTAACTTAAATTAATTAATATTTACTATTTTATTAGTTTCTACTAGTTATTCATAAGAAAAGAAACTAATCATTTAGTTTCTTTTTTTACTCGAGTAAAAATTTAAATCACTTATTCAAACCATTATTTACGATTAATCCTTGGTTTAAAACTATTAATAAAATAAGATTCAGCAAGTAGAATGTCATTTTTACTAATTATATGATTTTCGTTATTATTACAGATACATTTATACGCAAATATCTTAGATTTATAAATTTCTACTGGTGCTAGTAATTTATAACTATTATATATTACTCCACACATGTCTATTTTCACTTTAAAAATATCTTTATAATCAACACCATCTAACATCCTAATATAAGTAAAATCGCCATTTAAATATTTTAATTTATTATCAAATTTCATATTTATTAATCTCCTATTTCTATAATGGGTTAATTATACATCTTATAAATATTAAAGGAAGTGTTAATATTTAGTCTTGAATAAATTTATTGTATTAATTATTCACCCATCACTGGTATTTTAATCATTTCATTAATCCTATAATTTTCAATTCTTTCAATTCCATATTCAGCTGTTGGTGTAAACACTTCACAACCATCACCATCAATATAAAATCCTCCTGGTGCTTTTGTTTCACAAATCATATAAGGATGTCCATATTTAAGTTGTGGCAACATAATCGTACCTTTAGACACATAATGTACTTTAGGTTGAAAAACATCTTCAGTTAAGTCATCACCTTCTACAGCTACCTTTTTGCTATAGTATTTTCCATCTGGTAGATAAGCAACAATTTGACCAGATACATTAGTAGTTTTAATTTCATAAACACTAAAGTCTTCTGTTTCAGATATCATATAATCAACACCAACATTTGGTACAGTTTTTTTGTTTGCAGGTGTATCTTCACATTCAGCATCGATTAATACTTCAATGTGATCATCAATCTTTAGTGAACCACTTACAAATTCACCTAAATACTCTTTAGTCTTAATCATAGGCATTGGAAATTCAGGGTCGATTTGATCACCAAGATTAATACCATCTTCATAAATATCCCAAACTTCAAACCATGCACCATTCAACAAAATATTTTTTGATGGATCTGTTTTATAAAGTTTTAAATCTAACTTCCTTAAAATATTACTATTAGTAGTTAACTGATTATCTATACCGAATTCTAAATCCATTGTGAAGTCCTCACAACTCATACCAGCCTCTTTATCTTCATTAGATATAAAGTCATACCCATCTGGCAATCCAACCTCACATGCTCGGTATTCACGTCCCCATTTAAGACCAGCAACCTCTAACTTACCTTCAACAGTTTCTTTTGATTTAATTTCAAATTCTATAGGCGTCATCATCATTCCATCTTCAATAAACCAATAATAAGTACCCGCTTTAATTTCATCAACATTAATTAATCCAAATTCATCTGTAGTTTTTCTATCAACTATTTCTAGTCTTTCAAAATCTTCAGTAATAACTACTTCAACATTAGCTACAGGATAGTTGTGATTTTTGTTATCTTGAACTTGAATATATTGCGAACCTGTAATTCCTTTAAAAACATTAGTACCAGGATTAACTAGATTTTCATCAAATCCTTCATCCACTTCACTAATTTCTGAGTAAAAATCATCTTTATCATCTTTTGGATCAGTGATAATTACATCAATTGAATTAATAACTTCATCACCAGCCTTCACGCTAAAGTTAACATGACCACCACTAATTGCAGTAGCATTACCTAATTCATTAATTATTGCTCTTGTAGTATTAGTTGAATGATAAGTAACACCTGCAATTCCATCTACATTTAACATGCTAGCAAAATCATATTGAGAACCTAATTCAAAATAATTAACTGTTATTGTTTCTTCATTATCAATAAAACCTGCATCGGTTATATCAGTAATTAAAAACTCTGCTCCATTAATATATCTCCAGTTTTCTTCTTCATCAATTTTATGAACGCTTAAACTAAGATTTCTTAATCTATTTTCATATTCATATGTATATTCATTTATATTTGAAGGAGCATCTAAAGTAATAACTTCACAATATTTGCCATCTTCATTAGCATATTCATGTAAAAATTCATAACCATCAGCTGGTTTAGTTTCACAAATCCTATATGTTCTTCCGTATTTAAGATTGTTTACATGTAACTTGCCCAAATATTCATCAGCACTTACTATATTTATTTCTTGTACGAAATTTGAAGCATTACTATAATAATACTTCCCCACTGGTAAATGATTTAAATTAACAACACCAAATTCATCAGAATTAATAGTTTCAACAACACCTGTCATATCCTTGTTTTTTGCAATGGTGATAGGTTCATTTTTCATTGGATGATTATAGTTATACGTATCTTGTGCAATAGCATATTGAGAACCTGTCACACCTTTAAACATATCAATTCCATCTGTTATTGTTGCAGCATCTTCATCACCAGGTTCAAGTTTGATTCCTGTAATGTCAGTAATCAAGAATTCTGCCCCATTTAATAATATTTCGTTATGGTCAAAATCTTTTTTGATTACATTGATATCTATATCTCTTAATTTATTGTCGAATTCATAAGTTCTTGTAATTTCACCATCAGTATAATCTGTGGTGATAACTTCACAATATTTATTATTACTGTTTGATGCATCACTCATAAATTGATAACCTGGAGGTAATTCTATTTCACATACATTATAAGTACGTCCATACTTAAGATTATCTATATGTAACTTACCTAAATAATCAGCTTCACTTACAATATCAATCTCTTGTGTATCGTTTGTATTTTTCACACGATAATAGTATTTACCTTCTTCTAACAAAGAAATATCAACCATTCCTTGATCGTTAGTAGTTTCATTAATAATAAAATTAGCAAAATCACTTGTTTCTGAAATTTCAACTTCAGTATTAGCCATAGGAAAATTGTGGTTCTCTTTATTTCCTATTTGAATGTATTGATTACCAGTTATACCGTCAAACATGCCAATATGATTTGTGTCAGTGATATCAGTAACAGTAAATCTAGCATCATTTAATCTTAAATCATCCTGATGCGAATCCTTTTTGATTATATCCATTTCAACATCTCGTAATTTATTAATTAATTCAGTTTCAGTTACTTGATCTTCTTTTATCTCGACATGAAGTGTTTCGGTATTCAATACATATTCACCTGTCACAGATAATTCTTCAATGATGTAGTGCCCAGTGGGTAGCATTCCTGTTAGGTTAATTTTACCGTTAGCATCCGTAACCCAATCACTACCATTATTCAAAAATTGATGTCCTTTTTCCCATGTTGGATTACCTGATCCATCAGTACTAGATATCCACACACCAAAGTGTTGACCTGGTATCGTACTTAATCCAAATTCATCTTTTTTGTTGATTACTAAATCACCTGTTGCTAATTTAAATTTAATTTTAAAATCTTGTGTAGGGTCATATACACTTGCCTTCAATACAGTTTGTGACCCTGGTTTTTTATAAACTATATTTTGCGACATTTTCCATTCAAAATCTTTGATATTGAATGTAACTCTACTATCAAAGTCCAATTCATCGATGGTTACTGTTAAATCATTACCATTAGCATGTGCAGTTATCCCTTGCTTACTTTTTATTTCAAAGTTTCCTAAAACTCCATTACTATCTGTTATGGTAAATGGTTCTTTAAACTTTACATCGTACTCTTTGTTATGAAATGATGGTCTTTTTCCACCACTAGATATTCGCCATTCTATAGTATCTCGTGCACTAGAAATATCCCAATATTCCCCATAGCTTTCTCCATCAGTATAGTGTGGTTCAACCGTAAATCCAACTGCATCCCAAATCATTATTTGAGATGCAATGAACATTTCGTCTGAATAGTCACCTTTATAGCCATAACCAAATGAAGCAATCGACCATATTCTTTTTTTTGTTGAAAAACTCAAATTTTCAAAATCAGTTGTAGATTCATAACCACTTCCTTCTTGCACATAAACATATGGTTCAAGGCAATACGCAAACTCTCCATCGATGGTAAGCATACTTATATATGCAGTTCCTGTATCTGTATGAAAAGAACCTACTCTTCTTGATATGTTAATAGCGGCCTTATCTTGAACTTGATCGCCACTAGATTTAAAACTATTTATGAATTCATCAACAGTTCCTAATTCTTTTACTTCATAATTGACAACATCCTCCATTCCTTCAGTTTTTGTTATTTCACTAGAACTATTATTAGCAAACACTATATTACAAGACGAAAATAACAGTAGTATTGTGCAAGCATAATTGATTAATTTTTTCATTTTATCCTCCTTTTGAACAAATTAAAAGCACAAAATTAATGTGCAAATTTTCATATTTTATGGAGGAGCTCCACTCTTATATATCATTGTATTCCACCTTTTTCCAAAAAAAAGATATCCATTAGGATACCTCAAATTTCTTTTAAACTAATTCACTATTCTATTGACCTGAATCACCCATCATTAATCCTGAACCCCAATGCTTATAATCGTTTCGACTCATTGATGAACAAAAATAAGATCCCCAATCATTTTCTGTTGCATCTCCAAGCAATGACTCACCACGAGCTTTGCATGCTGTCATATTTTCATCATCACCTTGAAATAATTCATGAGCACCATCTGTATTTCCAACGTATACATCACAAGGTTTGCTCGGATCCCTTCCACCAGCACACAAAATATTAGGATCACTTCCTCCACCTGTATTATCATTATTTCCGCTTCCCGAATTACCACCATCGGATGAATCTCCATCAGTGTTACCCGAATTCCAATCATCTGATGAACCTCCACCGTTTCCAGTTGAACCACTACCTGAATTCCAATCTGAAGCTCCACTATTTGAATTCCCTGTGTCAACAGTTGGTTTATTAACTTTTTTGTATGTCACACTAAATGGTGCTGTAGCTCTATTACCACTTTTATCTGTAGCAACATAGTATAAATCATATTTCCCTGCTTTACTAGAATTCCAATCACCTTCAATTGTAATTTCTAACTCACCATCCACTGCATCAAATCCTTTTGCACCAGTTTCAAATTTCGCAGCTTTATATCCAACATTATAACTAAATGTTTCTTTTAATATTTCCAAAGTTGGAACTGTTGTGTCCTGAACAGTTACATTTATTACTTCATTACTTTCATTACCTTTTGAGTCTGTAGCTTTTACATTAATCACAACATCTCCTAGATTATTAGTATCAACTTGATTATCTTGCACTACAACTACATCTTGATCATAATTATCTATTACACTAAACAACTCTCCAATTTCTGTTTGTGCTTCTACATTCAAAGCATCTTCATTAATTGTAATTAAAGGCGCTGTTGTATCAACCATAGTTAATTTGATTTTCAAGTTTTTATCTGTAGATAATGTATACTCAATTAAATATTCTGTATCTAGTTCACATCGTTCTACAACGTTACCATCTGCATCTTTAATTACATATGACTTTACTTCATCATCTATTACTGTAGCTAAATCATTTGTATATTCTGTCTGAACTTCTTCAACTTTAGCGCAACCACTAGCTAACATAAGTACTAGTAACATTATTAATATTTTTTTCATTTTATTATTCCTCCCATAAATTTTTTAAAATTATTTCATAATATTAAAAGCAATCACAAAACCTTTAATATATTCATAATATTTTTCTTGTTCATTTTCAAATAGTTTAATCAAACTATCATATTCATTTTTATTTAGAGCAAAACTTAACGCTTGATAATACTGTGGTTTATTTTTATCATTAATAATCAAAGGCATAATATTATTTTTTAAACATTCCTTAAAAATCAATAATCTTCCAACTCTACCATTTCCATCTTGAAAAGGATGAATACGCTCAAACTTTGCATGAAACTCTACAATATCACTTAATTTAACTTTTGTTAATGACTTGTAACTATTAATCAACAATTCCATTTCTTCAACTACTTTTTCTGGACGAGCTGTTTTAATTGTTCCGACAATATTTTCCCTATTTTTATAATTTCCAATAGGATAGCCATTTAAAATATCTTCAAAAACACCACTCTTTAATTTATAGTGATATTTTTTTATTAAATCATTCGATAAATCTTCATTAAATGTTTCTAGCATTTCATTAAACATTAGAAAATGACCTGTCATTTCTTCAATATCTTTTGCCCTAATAATTTCGTTATTTGAGTTAATTGTACCTGTTTCAAATAAAGAAGCTGTTTGTTCTTCACTTAATGTACTACCTTCAATCCTATTAGAATTGTAAGCAATCATACGTTGTGTAATTGCGTAAACTCCACCAAGATCTTCTTTATTTTTTTCAATTTCAAATCTTTTTATTAGTTCTTGAATAAATTCATAAATTATCATATTTTTCTCCTGCTAGGATATATTTAATAATATCATCATATTAGTATAATTTTATACTTTTTTAAGCTATTTTTTTATTACTGTGACTTGCGATAACAAGAAATAAAATAAATATAAGTATAATTGCCACTAGTTCGCATACTATCCTTGTGCTACTAAATTATCATATTTAATTTTTTTTCCTATAATTGATATCATTTGCTTGTACCTAAAGCCATAGTTCCCAATAAACACAGAACAAAAGCGGAGTACAATATAGGATTGTTGATTAAAACAATTATCAATATTATCATAAACAAAATTAATATTGTGAACATAAATAATGTAATAATGTTTTGTATTTCGTATACTGATTTTCTTTGTATCCATAAATAACAAATGAGAGGACACCCTAATACTATCATAGAAAATGCGATAAACAAGTAGCCCCAACTTAATCCATCATTTGATGTCATAACTTCAAATGCATTTTTCCTACCAATGTTCTATTTTAGAAATGTAGGAGTACCGAAAATATTAGTGAAGCAACTGTAAATATAACTGTTCCTACAGTTCCAATAAACATTTCCTGTAATAAACATTTAAAATATACTTTTATATTATCAACAATCATATAATTCTCTTATCCCTCCGTTTTTAAATACTCTTCAATAATGAGTATCTTTCTTTTCTTATTTAATTCAATATTCAATAATAATAGAAATAATAGAAATAATACTACGATTAAAGTAAAATAAAACAAAAGGATGTAAACCGTAATATATTGATTGAAAACATCAGCTAAATTAGTATTTGTGTTTTCAATGAATTTTTTTGCTGTTAATATTATAGAAACAATAATGGATATTATCGCTGTAAAACCTAATAACTGATTTAATTTATTAACTCTATTCATCTGAATTGTCATTTCAATATAGATTGCTTTAACTTCATTTTCAGATTTTTTATTTAGATACTCAACATATTCACTATATGTAACTTTTCCTGAAATTCTTACTCTTTCAACGAAATTGGTGTCAACATATTTACTTATTCCATTTTCATGCTTTTTTTTCATGACTCCCTCTTTTTATAATTTTTTTAATGAATACAAATCTTGGCTACTCATATCATTGAACACAAATAACTAAAATTAAGACTTCATCTTTTTTATAATTTTATATTTTTTAAGATATTATTTTTGTTACTGCGACTTATTTTCCGTTGCAATTATAACATATCTTCCATCACTTGTTAAATTATTACAAGTTACTAAAGTAACTAACTGATTGTTTACATCAATCTCTACATCTCTTACATTAATAGCACTCTGCTTAAAGTTAGTGATCATGTCTTCTTTAGCCCCAAGATTGATAAATTCACCTTGATACCACTCCTGTGATCCTTCATTTAAATTAACCGAATCAACTGCTATAATTGTATACTCTTTAGGACCTTTTGTATTCTCTAATATAAATGTTGGATTTTCATCAAAATATTCTTTATCTAAATATTCATCAAGAGTCGTAAATATAAACTCATTTTTTGTTGATGCATGACCTTGAATGATCATATTATCTTTTCCACTTATTTCATCGATAAATAAAGTTCCCATTGAGTCTTTTTTATTATATATATTTCTTCGAAAATACTTATCGTTACCAACATCTGTAATTGGCATCAACATATCACTTATTTCAATAGTATATTTAATATCGCCATTAATTTCTTGATAGTATTGTAAGTCTTTAATAATTACATCTTTATCTTCCGTTTCAATACTTTCGATTAAATATTGTGCAGCAATAGTTGTTGTTGGTTCAGAGTAATACATATAGATGCAAATAACTGTTGCAAGCACCACAATTATGGATATTATTACTTTTTTATTTTTCATTTTTACCTACTTTCTTAAATATATAATTTTTTATTGGACTGTTACTGTACATGTTGCTGATTGATTATCATCAGTATAATAGTTTACAGTATATGAACCTGGAACACTTAAATTAACTTGTGCATAATCAATACTAATAGAAGCTGATGAACTAATCCCCGACTGTAACATAAAAGTTAAATCACTTAACGAACTATCCACAGACACCACTATATCTTTAACTCCACTTAGATATGGTTGAGATTCCACATTTTCATTACTACCAGAACCTCCTGATGAACCACCAGAGTTATCACTATCTGATGCTCCACCACTATTACCATTAGTTCCCATATCTGTGTTACCATTATTCTCTGTTGAACCATTATCAACAATTGGCTTTTTAGTTGGTCTAGGTGTAACAATAACTTCAACTATCTCTTTTTCTTTTTCAATAACTTCGATTTGAAGTGCTTTTTCTGATTGATTGCCTGAGCTATCTTCAGCAATAATTAATAAATCGTATATACCTACAGCATTAATATCAAATTCTGTTTTTATTACACTATTAATATTTTTGTCGTATGTATCAAAACAATTAAACAATTCGTTAATATTAAAGTATTCATTTTCAACTTCAACTTGAAATTTTTCTTTTTCTGAAATAATTGTTGGTGGTGTAGTGTCTACAACTTCAACATTTAGTTTAATAATTTGATTTTTGTACTTATACTCAATTGTGTGAATTCCTAAATGATCATTCACAAAGGACCCACAGTTTATTGCATTTTTGTTATCAGGCAAGATGATTTGATTATTCTCTATATATTCAAGCTTCACTTCGACATCATTAATTGAAGCTACTAACTCACAAGCAGTTATTGGAGTATTAGCTTCAACAACATATGAATTTAGTTTTATTTCATTTGATGTGGAACACCCAGTTAGATTAATAGAGAAAATGAATAATCCCATTAAAAACACTACTTTCTTAATACATTGTAATTGCATCATAATCTTTATCATTAATATCATATTCTAATTCACCATCAGCACTATAATTATCGTACCCTACTGGTGCTTGTCTATCATGATATGTAAATTCCTTAACTTCTTGTTCTTTTTCAATCTCATCTATCTCATAGCCTCTACCTTTATCAGAAAAAATAATCTTTGTTGCTACAATTTCTTGTTTGTATTCAGTTTTATTATCCTTTTCCGTTTTGTAAGATATATTTTTACCTTCCACTAAAATCAAACTACCTTTACGTTGGTACTTGCATAAATTATCAGCAGTCTTACCTTCAACTTTAACTGATATAAAATCAGTATGATCAGATGTATTATTAATAGCTAAAGTTATATAGCATAAACTATATCCTTTATTGCTTTTTATAATCTTTGGATCTCTTGTTATTCTTCCATATAATATTGTTTTATTGTACATAAAATCTCTCCTTTTAACAGTGGCAAATTTGTCACCATGTATATTTTTCTTTTACCTCCAAGTAATAGTTCCCTATATTTTATCCAAACTATAGATCACAACCTTCCTATTAATATTCCAAATAAAAATATCACTATTACTATTTTTAATAATTGCTTTCGCTTAAACAACTTTTCTTGTCTTTCAAACTCCTTAACCATTTTATTTAACTTCTCCCTTTTTTGATATTTAGCACTTATTTTTCTAACATGGCAGACTTGCCATGTTAACACAAACTAATTTTAAATATCCTTGTTACTTTAAATTGTTTACCAACTTTTCACTGTGTTGTTAAAAATGATAAACCATTTAATTAAAGCTACTAATGCTGCACTACAAAAAATAATCTCTATTATCCTTGATATCTTTTTGTTTATCTCATCTTCAATTAATTTAGAAAAAATAATAATAGACTCAAGATAATTTGAATCAATACCTTGGTTGTCATTGAGCCTAAACTCATCGGTTATTGTTACCGTCACTAGTTTTTTAATTAATTTCAATTGATTTAAACTAAATTTATATAACTTGAATGAAGCATTAATACTTTTTATATGGTAATATTCTTTTTCATCAAAGATTTTTTTAATTATTTCATACATTTCTTGGTCTTTCATGTCATATTCTCCTATGATCTAAATAATTTATTTGTAATTAACTATTTTGTAAACATGGCAGACTTGCCATGTTTACTCAATTTCATCTGCTTTAGTTCTTTGTCACTGTAAAATCCTTCATGATATCTGACCTTCTTAATTTCAGCCTTTTTATCTTGCTTGGGTATAATAGTTGGAAGCAATATCTCTTTTAGATATTTAGTATCAAAACATTTATCTATATAACCACCTTCCATAGTTGTTAAAATTAAGTTGTCACCATCATCCGTAATATAACAACAGTAATCCTCATTAACCATTATGAAATTAGTTATATTTTCAATATCAGCATAAATATAATGTTTTCGATCGTACATACCAAACTTATTAAATACATATCCAATCACTAATTGAGATTTTTCACCTATCATTATTTGCCTTCTTTCTATTATTAAAGTAGGTTTAAGAAAACAGCAAAATTATCTTATCCTTACTTTTAAGCCAGCCATTGTCACATCTTTAGCACCAACAATGTAATAATCATTTCCTTTATATTCAACTGTAGATATTTCCCAAAATGGATAATCGTAGTTAGGATCTTCATTTAAGAATTCTATTAATGAACCACTAGTATAATCATCTCCTTTACAAGTTTCATAACGGTGATATTCATTTTTTCTTAATTTACTTTCGTACTTAACAGGAAACTTCATATATTCAATATCTATTCGTATATCCTCTAGCTTTTGCATAAAACTATTTAGCTGATTTTCTATAAATAAATCTTGTGGATTGGTCCTATCAATACTTTTAATATTCTCTTCACAGTTTTCATCAAATTGTGTAACATTTAATAAATGCTTTATACAGTTTGAAACCTTAACTAATTCGAACATCACTTCACTTTTTTCAATCATTTATTTTCCTCCGCGTATAGAAAGATACAATACATACCACTACAGGCATTTGCACAGTACCTACTTTATTGTTTCATTAAACCTCAACTCTTATGCTCGTAATAATGGCTTTAGTCCATTTAATACTATCGTACCACTGTTTAATTTGTTCATCGTTTAATAGCTCATATTCATCATATGGCATCATATCCATTACTACATCATCCATATCATTTTCATCTTTAATCCACATTTTACTTTTGCTTAAATAATAATCAGCAATAAATGATTGATCAAATTCACCGTAGTAATTTCCTTCATTATCATCAATATCTGTAAGTTTAACCATCGGTATCATCTGCAATGTAGGGTTCTCATCAATTAACTTTAATAAATCTTGCGTATTAACTAGTGTTACAACATCGTCCATAGTCATAGCTCCTACCTCACACTTCTTGGAATAAAACATTTTTCCAACTTTGCTGTATCTCCGTTCATATTGCTTATAATTCCCCACATATCATGACAAAGATTAAAATCATCAAAATTAAATAGTTTCTCAAGATCTAATTTATAGTTATTGTTATGAGTTGCAATTAAACTATTAAACTCATATTCATTAGTACCTTTACAACCAACATCAAAATTACTTGTTAATGTATCATCTTTATTTATAGTGAACGTTTCTGTTTCCTTAGTAACAATATATTCATTTTTATATGTTGGAAGTTCATCTCGATATTTTAATGTAACTATTAATTCATCAATCGATAAATCAAAAATAATTGCTAAATTACTAATTTCCCTAACTGATAAAGTATTAATATCTAAATTATCTTCAACCAATAATGATATTGTTTATTCATTAATACCAGTTAATTTTTTAATTTGATTAATCTGAATACTTTTTTCCTTCAATAATTTTTTAAATTTCATTTCATATTCTCCGTATTATTTTTATTAGAAGCTTTTATAATAATTAATTTTTCAATTATCAACTGCCTCGTTTTTACCAAAACATATTTAGTTTATTATGCAAGTACAACGACAGTTGCTTGAGAGCGTAGCGAATACTTTCATAATAAAATCAATATGTTAAAAACGAATGGAGGCTGAGTTGATATGATTTAATTATTATCACCTTGGTGATTAAGTGGTTCTTTTAGAACCACTTTCATTCCACTTAGATCTAAACACTTCTGCATCCATTCAAAATATAAAATGAATATTATTAATTATCATTTTTTTTGAGATATTTATTATATTTATAATTATCTACATAATAAAGTATATTTCCGTATTTTTTGCCATATATAACAAGTTCAATTATGATTAAGTAAATGTTATTTGATAAAAACATTAATTTTACGAATATACTTAAAATTAAAATTGATATAATTGATATCATACAATGTCTACTAAGCGCATAAAAAATTCTGTCATTATCATGATAATGATAAATAAATTCCAAAATCACATATTTTATCAAATACACAGAATTTATTATTGTTATCCAAGTATACGCAACGTCTAATGATATATTAAATGAAGTCTTCACAAACAATATAATAAAATATGTACATACCAAACTTAAAGAAATTTTTAATAGTTTAATGATTTTATAAACCTTTGAATTCGCAAACTTATTGCATAGCATTTTAATAAAAGTATTACAAATGCACAGTAATAATAAAAGTGACATTAAATTTGAATAAGACATACTAAATATGAAATTGCTTATATTTATTACGCCCTGGTTAAATTCCATTAGATACAATATTACTACTATAATCACTAATTCTCTAGTTAAATCTATCGTTATTTCTTTACCTATTAATTCCCACATTTCTTTAGCTTTAAACATGTTTTTTTCATCAACTTGTCAGCTCGTGAATAGTATCAACTAGTGAATCTAAATGATCTAAAATAAGTTGTTTTTGTGATGCTTCTAAATTATTTAAATCAATATCACTTATTGTTTTATTCATTTTTTTTACATTACTTAATATTTTATTGAATGAGGCTTTTTTCTCCTCTTTGGTATCATTAATATTTTCCGCAATTACAGCATTTCCTAAATCTTCTTTCAAATAATCTTGAACGGACCTAGCAGAGTATCCAGTTTGAGATTGTATCCAATCACGTTTCAGCCCTACAGGCTTTTTTCCTTCAGCAACTAATATTTCATATAAGCTTTCAGCCTCTTTTGCTCTTACTACTTTTTCATCCCTAGTTTCATCATTAAATGCATTAGACTGTAATAAAGCTAGTCTTTCATTAAATTCGCTTTTAACATCAATTATAAATGCAGGTATTTCATCTTGAAGTTCTTTACCGTTGAAACTGTATGTTAAACCTTTTTCAACAATCATAGCTATAGCAGATGCTCTTTTATGACCTGTAACTATAATATTTTTACCTTCTTTTTTTGTTACTACAATAGGCTGTTGAAGCCCTAAACTGCGAATGTTTTCAGCAAATAAATTTACATCGTGTAGTATTCTATCTTTGTTTAGTGGATTTGCAATCAAATCATTTACATCTAAGTATACAAGTTTAGCTGTAGTTGTTTGTTTATTTGTGATATCGTTTTGCATTTGATTTAATATTGACATCTTATCTCCTTTTCCAAACATGGCAAGTCTGCCATGTTATCCTTTTCCTATAATTTCATTAACAAAATTTCTATAATCCAATCCTACATTTGCTTTTAAATTACTAATCACAGCACGTTGGTTATATCCTGCTTCAGTTATTGGCTTTGATTGATTTCTTATTTTAGTTTGAAATAACTTATCACCAACAATATTAGTTAAATCCTCCACCACAGATTTATCTAAATTATTTCTATTCATCATCGTAATCAAGACACGATAATCAATATTTAAATCAAACCCTTCATTCATTTCATTTATAAAATTGATTGTTGCACTAAATCCATCTGTTGCACCTTTATCAACCTTAATAGGTATTATTACAATTCCCTTTTCATTTTTACAAGAGAATACTGCGTTACTGCTTAACATATTTAATGATGGGTTACAGTCAATTATTATATGATCATAATCATCATTAACTTGTTTTATAACATTTAGTAATCTATTTTGTTGTGGTGTGGTGCAATCAAGCATTATCTTTTTTTCAATTACAAATAAATTTAATCTTGATGGCATGATATCAAAACCTAGTTCTGTTTTTCTTATTGCCTGTTTACTTACTTTTGGATCAACTAATGCCTCCACAATACTTAATTCATCATCATAAATATTTGTGTTCAATACAATACTTGTCGCATTAGCCTGACCATCAAAATCAATTAATAAAACTTTTTGTCCAACATTAGCTAGTCCTGCAGCAAGATTAATACTTGTTGTTGTCTTACCAACGCCACCCTTAATATTCAAATCAACATAAATCATTTTATATCCTCCATTCCTAGTGTTGCTAAAACTACATAATCCTTTAAACTATCATTTTTTAATTCATAATAATTTATTGCATGACCCCATTCATACTTACCATCTAATTCAACTAAATTTCTACAAAGTACAAATCGTGAATGTTTATCAACACCCAAATCTACCAAATACAAATTAAATGCGTGATTACTTATAATAATTTCCACTTAACTACCCCTTTTCTATTTTTATTAGAAGCTTTTATAATAATTAATTTTTCAATTATCAACTGCCTCGTTTTTACCAAAACATATTTAGTTTATTATGCAAGTACAACGACAGTTGCTTGAGAGCGTAGCGAATACTTTCATAATAAAATCAATATGTTAAAAACGAATGGAGGCAGAGTTGATATGATTTAATTATTAAATGCTTTTATTTCTTGCACTTCTTTATCACCTTGTGATTTTATGGCTCTTTTAGAGCCATTAGCTTTTTTAAGAAACCGTATAACTCGATAATTTAAGATATTTTTGATAACTATAATAAATAAAAGTGCAACAATTATTTCCCTACTAGTTAATTACTTTCATCTCTTGCGTGTTCGTGCAAATTAAATCGCTTAATGTATTTTGTATATACTTCTTTACCAAACATATCTTTAATAATCAGTGGATTCATTAATAGGTATTTAATAATAAACTTAAATAAAGCACCAATATTGATATACCTTGTGTTTTCATTAAAAAACTCTATAAAATTTAAGCACTCGTCATTAATTCTTATTGATTTCCTATGTACTGATTTAGCTTCAAAAAATTCTTCAATTACTTGTTTATTCCCCATATATCTCCCTTTCTTTTATAATTCCTTTGAACCTTATTATTTTCATAATAAACTTTCATATTCCTAATCTCCTTTCCATTTCGCTACAGTAAGCAACACACAATTATGGGGTAGTATTTATGTGTTGCTTACTATAGCAAAAATACCATAGTATAATCTAAGCATTAGCAGTGTACTCACTCATTGGCAAATAGCCACTCCCTTTTTATATCGTCTTGGAAGCTCAACGTCTTGAAGTATCATTATCGCCACAATAATATCGGCTCATTATAAGTTGTAAATTTATAATTTATGTCATAGTATTATTCGCAAGCGTACTACACAATGGCTATATTATGGTTAATGTTACTAATGCTTTATTTAATTTTCAAAGATCGATTTTTTTAGGGAAATGATTATTTTTTTTTAGCATTACACCTACCTGCTATTTTAAAGCTATTTATTAGTTCATTTTTTAATGGTGTTAAACCCTGCAAATATTTTGTTAATTAACAAGTACGTTTAAATCATGTAATAATTACTCCCAAATCTTCATAAGACTCTTTTTGGTGCGAATCACGAAATCGATAATCTTCTGGGAAGATAATTTTGAATGGTTTTTTAAATACAAATCCAAATGTTCCGTTCTTTCTAGTAGTCATATAACTCTCAGTATCTTTGTAGTTAATTAACTCTATTCGTTTTATATTATTTTTTTTCATATGCATTATACTTTCTCATTTTTAAGATAATTAATTATTTCTCAGGCTAATATTCTTATATTCATTTTTTTACATTAAATAGACTTTCATTTTTGTGCTTCCAAACAATCTTTTTTAGTTCGATATAGTCTTTCAGAAGTTATATGTGTCAACATCCGATATTTATTATCATTTATATCAGTAAGATGATAAAAAACAATACTGTTAAGAATTTGAATTATTAATAACTTTCCATACACTACTTTTTTTGTTTCAACATCATATACGTAATAAGACTTACCTGTTGATGCTAGTACACAAGTTTTTTTATTTCTTCTATTTACCATATTTACTTTCCTTTTCAATTATCGTGCAGGGTCAAGGTCCACGTATTATCATTCTTTTTGATATTTTTTTGACTCCACCGAGCCCGATTAACTATTCTTTCAATATTTCCCTTGTTTTAAGCCATTGTGAAGCATATTGATATGTATTAGTTGTGAGCATACGTCTTGAAATATCAGCAGCTAGTGCACTAGTTATATCCCTTATGTAATCCTCGAGTTTTTCAATAAATTTATAAGCATGATTTTTAATGTATTTAACATCATTTGATACCTGTTGCTTACTCATATTGAGTTTATTGGCTATTTCTGACTGTCTGTAGCCATTTTTAAGTAAATCCTTAATCAATAGTCGTCTTTGATACAATTCTTGTTCAAACGCAGTTCTATTACTTAATGTATTACGCTTAGCTCTTTGATTTTTTTCGTTATTCTTAATTTTTTTATATTGATCTCCAATCAGATAGTCTAAATCATTCATTTCTTCATCAGTAATTTGTAGCTTTTCTATTATTTTTTTTATGCTTATACAATTCGAAAATATTTCTGATGGAATACATTGAATTTCTACTTCCTTTTCTGTCATAGGTTTATTGAACCTTCTATTCATTTTTTTAGCTATTGCAATTGATTCAGCAATATTTCTTCCATAATATTGATTTAAGTAGATAATTACGAATAATAAATATTCTCTATATCCTTCATTGATATTTTGTTTGTTTCTTAATTCAATCAAATTTTTAAAATCACTTATGCAATTATCTAAATATTTTTTCCTTCGATTAATCTTATAATGTCGTTTATTTACAACATTTGACTTTTGTTTGAAATTACTTTTAAAATTTTTCACTTGATCATTTGTAAAAGGTAATAAATACGTAAAATTTTCTATATCATAATTTGTTTTATTGTATTCAATAACTTTAACTTCACTAAGTGACTTGGAATTGATTGTTCCAGGTAGTCTTATAACTTGTGTTACTAATGTTGCTTTACGATCAGCACCAAACTGTACTTGATCATCTAATAAGTATTTCCAAATCTGTTGATACAGCTTTACGCAATGCTTTGATTTATGTTTAATGCAATATATAAGATATAATCCTCTACCAGAATCAACTACAAGTGTTGGAATTGATTTTAATGTCGGCCTTATTATTTCCAACATTTCTATTGATGTTTTATTTTTATATTTTTTAAGCTTGTAATAATCGTAATCGATTACGAAAGCATTTAAGTGTCTCACATTTTTTGTTGATCTATTAATGTTGTAATAGCTATTAATTGATACGTAAGTATCTTCAGCACCATTTTCAACTATATTTGAGCATTTATTGATAAATTGCTTAACTTTATATGATTTATCACTTAAGCAATCATCAGCAGTATAATAGTCCTGCACCGAATCATTTTGCCAATTTTTAAGAATTGTTGCATAGCATGTGCCATCATGATCTATATCATTATGACCAGCATGCAGAATTTCAAGAAATTCTTTAGTATTAATCATATTTATATTCCATATTCTATTGATTTAATTTTTATCTTTGTTATAATAAATGTATAAGTGGTCAAAAAGACACACTTAAAACTAGAATTTACATTCTATTTTAAAATTTATTGAAAACGTCGGTTAGAAATTTTCAATTGTACTTAATTAGTGGACGCCAATCCACTTTTTTTTATGCTTTGTTATCCTGGGCTTCATCTACAATCTCTTTGAATAAAATAACAGGATCAACATCATAAATTTCACAAAGCTTAAAATAAGTATCAAGCTTAAATAAATGATGAGCTGTTTCAATCCTACATAAGTTCGTTTGTGAACTGCACCCCATGCTTTTCGAAACATAATCAAGGGTCATACCTTTTGAATTTCTAATTTCCCTTAACTTTCTTCCTGCAACATCTTTAACTTTCTCAATTTCTATATTACTACCTCCTTTTATCCCTTACGAACTATTCTAAAAAGTTCGTAAAAACACAAAAAAACACTGTCGTTATAATAACAACAGTGTTCACCTTGGTTAATTGGTGGAGCTGAGGGGAATTGATTAGATTGTCTATGTATATACTCTAACTTTCATACAATCTTATAAATAACGTTTTTTACATATATACATACATTTAAAAATATACTTTTTAAAATTATTCGTGCCTAATTCGTGCCTAAAATACAATTATAGTTATTTAATTACTATAATTGGTAACTAATATTCAAATACCAATACAACTCTATATATAATAGAAGCATTATGAATATTTCAATGTAAATAATCATTATCCATTATTTTAAAAATTGATCCATTCAAAGATTTAATTGTACCTTTCCCTAATATATATTTACAGTATTCACAAG
>CAMQTJ010000039.1 GCA_947037125.1 uncultured Holdemania sp. | reverse complement strand
TAATTGAAAACAAGCAATTTGTGACATTGAATAAAAACATTCGCCATCAATTGTTTTAAAGATAAAACTTTTATCACAAATTGTATTATGAATTACTTTTTCAAGTATTGGTTTTAAATCATTTTCAATATCATGTTTATCAACAAAGCCAATTACATTAAATCCAAAAGCATCTTTCATACATTTAAGGTGTGATGTAATATATACAACTTTACTCAACGGACATTTTTCATATAGAATTTTAGATGTCATTAAACCATCTAAAATATGCATTTCTATATCCATAAAAACTAAATTAAAACATATTTCTTTACTATTGTTTATAAAATTTTCACCTGAATCATAGCGACATATTTTATAGTCAAGTTTAAAATTGAATAGTATTTTACATATTTCTTTTTCAATAATATTTAAAAATACAACTTCATCATCAACAATTGCTATATTAAGCATCATAATCACCTCCTATTAAACAAATTATACCTTAGTAAAATTAGACATGCAATGACATGTTATTTAAATATCATACCTATTTTAACGTTTGTTATTACACATGTTTAAAATCAGTTATATTTTTCATAATATATATACATCAATTAACTTAAATACTAAATAATTGGTATATACATATAAATTATGTAATAACTATGCTTTAATCATAGCAAAATTATAATAAAAGATATTAATTGTGTTTGAATTGTATCACTACTTGTCTTAACTGCATTATAAATACTTAATTATTTAATAATTCTCTCAAAATAGATAATTAATTACTTAAAAAGATTAGATAATAATATAAAAAAAGATAATTAAACATCAAATTATCGATGCAACTATCTTTTTCATTATTTTACTTAACCAATTGATCCAATCATTTCAATTTTTAATAATTGATTTAATTCAACTGCATATTCCATTGGTAACTCTTTTGTAAATGGCTCTAAAAATCCCATTACGATCATTTCAGTTGCACTTTGTTCACTAAGTCCTCTAGACATTAGATAAAACAATTGATCCTCTGATATTTTTGATACAGTTGCTTCATGTTCAATGATAGAACTTTTATTAAATGATTTATTAGTTGGTATTGTATCACTTTTAGATTTACCATCTAAAATAAGCGTATCACAATCAACTTTAGATTTAGCATAATCCGCATTTTTACCATGTTGAATTAGACCACGATAATTAACAGTACCACCATTTCTTGAAATTGATTTAGAGATAATTGTACTTGAAGTATGTTTACCTAAATGAATCATTTTAGCACCAGTATCTTGTATTTGTTTATTTGTTGCAACAGCAATACTTATAGTCATACCACGTGCATAATCACCAGCTAAAATACAGGCAGGATATTTCATTGTAATACTTGAACCAATATTACCATCAATCCACTCCATATTACCATGATCCATAACCTTAGCTCTTTTAGTTACTAAATTTAAAATATTACTAGACCAGTTTTGAACTGTAGAATAACGACATTTCGCATTATTTCCTACAAAGATTTCAACAATTGCAGCATGAAGTGAGTCTTTAGAGTAATTAGGTGCAGTACATCCTTCAACATAGTGTAAATCAGCTTCATCATCAACAATAATTAATGTTCTTTCAAACTGTCCCATTCTTTCAGTATTAATCCTAAAATATGATTGTAATGGCTTATCTAAAGTAACACCTTTCGGTACATAAATAAATGAACCACCACTCCAAACAGCAGTATTTAATGCAGCAAATTTATTATCATTTGCACTAATTATTTTCCCAAAATATTCTTTAAAAAATTCTGGGTATTCTTGAAGTGCACTATCAGTATCTAAAAAGATTACACCCTTATCAATAACTTCTTGTAACATATGATGATAAACAACTTCAGATTCATATTGAGTAGATACACCTGCTAAGTATTTTTGTTCTGCATCAGGTATACCTAGCTTATCAAAAGTATCTTTAATAGTATCAGGCACATCATTCCAATCATTACTTTTTTTATCATCAGGACGAATATAATAAGTATATTCCTCGAAATCTAAATCACTTAAATCAGGACCCCATTTAGGCATTTCCATACTGCAAAATATATCATATGCTTTAAGTCTTATATCAAGCATCCATTCAGGTTCATTTTTAATTTTCGATATAGCTCTAACTGTATCTTGAGTTAAACCTTTACCCGTGTTATATACTGATACATCTTTATCAGAAAATCCATATTTATAATTATCTTGATTATAAATTACATCATCTTTACTCATTTTGCTATTTCCTTTTCTATCAACTTCAAAAATCCATCAATTCCAATAGTTGCACATTTTATACGATTAGCTTGTTTTGAAACAGTGCTAAATGCAATTGCTTCTTCTAACATATCTTCATCATATTCTTTTTCACTAACCATATCTAAATAATTATTAATAATTAAAACTGCTTCATCTAAAGATTTATTCAATATTAATTCAGACATAATAGACGTTGATGAAGTAGCAATAGTACATGCTACACCATCAAATCCTGTATGAACTATTTTATTATCTTCAACTTTTATTTCAACAGTAATATCATCAATACAAGACTCTGAAGCCATATGTAATTGAAATTCATCATTTTCATTAACTAATTCATGATTACGTGGATATTGGTAATGATCCATAATTATTTGACGTAAAAACATTGGATCTTTTAAATATTGTGACATATCTATATTTCCCTTCTAAAATAATATATTTATACAGTTTTCAACTGTAACTTCTTTTAATGTTTCTACAAAGAAATCAACTTCTTCATAAGTGTTGTAAAAATAAAAACTAGCTCTAATTGTTTCTGATGTATTAAGTGTATTCATTAATATTTTAGCACAATGATTACCAGCCCTTACCGCAATTCCCTTAGAATTTAAATAACAAGCAGCATCTTGAGCAAAAACATCTTTAACATTAAATGTAATAATCCCTGTTTCTGCAAGACTATTATAACAAATAATATTTTCAAGTTTCTCTATTTTACTAATTGCATATTTCTTTAATTCAAGTTCATATTCTTCAATATTATCCATCCCTATTTTTTCTAAGTATTTTACAGCAGCACCAATTGATAATACTGCTTCAATTGCCGGTGTTCCTGATTCAAATTTAAATGGAGCATTTTTAAGTTGAATATTACCACACATATCAAAACGCGCATTAGATCCTCCACCTAACATGAATGGTTCCATTGCATTTAATAAATCATATTTACCATACATAATACCAACACCTGTTGCAGCACACATTTTATGTCCTGAAAAAGCCAAGAAATCAATATCTAAATCTTTAACATCAACTTTAACATGAGGCACACTTTGAGCACCATCACAAATTACAATAGCATTGTATTCATGAGCAATTTTTGTTATTTCTTTTATCGGATTAACATAACCTAAAACATTTGAAATATGTGCAAGTGTAACAACTTTAACATTGCTATGCATCGCTTTTTTAAAGTTTTCAATACTTAAAACACCATCATTTTGTAAAGGTATATATTCTATTGTAGCACCTGTTTTTTCAGCCACTTTAAACCAAGGTAAAATATTAGATGCATGTTCTGCTTCACATGTTAAGATAACATCACCTTTAGTAAGATTATTCATACCATAACCATAAGCAATTAAATTAAGTGATTCACTAGCACCACTTGTAAAGACTACTTCTTTATCTTCACTATTAATAAAATTCGCAACAACTTTACGTGTCTTATCATATTCATCAGATATTTGATAAGATAATTCATAATCACCACGATGAATATTGCAGCTATAGTTTTTATAATAATTAACCACAGTATCAATAACACAATCAGGTTTAAATGTAGTTGCAGCATTATCAAGATAAATAAGTGGATAATTACTCATTTTCTTATTATTAAGCATAGGAAAATCTTTTCTTATTTCACTTACGTTTAACATATATTATTAACACAGCTTTCTACTATTTTTTGATATTGTTCTTTTACACTAGAATCATGTATATTTTCTAAAATTGGCATTAAATAACCAATTGTAATTAATTCTGTCGCCATTTTTTCACTAATTCCACGTGTTTGTAGATAATACATTTGTTCATCATCAATTCTTCCAAGTGTCATAGCATGCGATGCTTCAACATCATTTTCATCAATTAGTAATTGAGGGAATATAACTGCTTGTTTTTGTTGTGAAAAAGTTAAAGCCTTAGTTGTTTGGTGACTCTTACTTCCACTACAACCAGCATTAATTTTTCCTGTTGCATCAATATATAAATCACCAGATTCTAATAATACTGCATAATTATTAAACGTAGAGCTTGTATTTTTATCATGATGAGTACAATTAATTGTATATTTTTTATTACAATTTGCAAGAGTTGCACTATTAATACAAGCTGTTGCATATTCACCATTTAATAAAACATTACAATTCACTTCAATTGCCTTATCATTAAATTCAGCAAATGACAAATTAAGATCACTATATGTATCCATATTTGCATTGATAAACACTTTAGTATCACATTCATTTTGATTAAACATAAAAATATTCATCTTTGAATTTGTCTCTAATTTAAAATTAAATTCAAAACTATTTGTATTTAATAAATTAATATATAAATTACTATTTACATTATTTCCTAAATTAAGATTTAGTTTAATAGCCTTTTCATCAGATACATCAAAAATGTAATCTTCACTACTATTTATTTCACTATTATAAATAATATCGTCAATTTTTAATCTTTGCATAATTTACACCTTTTTACTAACAGCACAACTACCTAAAGTATTTGAAACAACAACTGCTTTTTTAATTGTTTCAATATTAAATTGTTTATATAACCAATCATATCCATCTGAATCGATTTTTTCAACTAATTCAATTCCACCACTAGTAACAATTTTTCCATCAATTAAAACATGTGCATGTGTTGGTTTTAATAACTGGTAAAATCTTTCATAATGCGATACAACTAAAAGACCAAGATTTGTTGTTTTTTGCATATCAACAACAGCATTAGCTACTATTTTTAAAGCATCAACATCAAGACCACTATCGATTTCATCAAGCATTGCAATTGTAGGTTTCAACATTTTCATTTGAACTATTTCATTACGTTTTTTCTCTCCGCCTGAAAATCCTTCATTTAAAAAACGATGAGCCAAGTCAGGTTTCATTTCTAAATCTTTAATTGTCTTTTCCATTTCTTTAATAAACGAAAATAATGATACTGGTTTTTCTAATCTTGAATTAATTGCAGCTCTTAAAAAATCCGAGTTTGTAACACCACTAATTTCTTGTGGATATTGCATCCCTAAAAATAAGCCTGCACGCGCTCTTTGATCAACACTCATCTCTAAAACATTTTGACCATCAAAAATTATTTCACCTTTTGTAACCGTATATTTAGGATTACCCATAATTGCTGCAAGTAATGTACTTTTCCCATTTCCATTAGGCCCCATAAGAGCATGGATTTCATTTTCATTAACTTGTAAGTCTACACCTTTTAATATTTGTTTCCCCTGTATTTGAACATGTAAATCAACTATTTTTAAACTACTCATCTTTTTATTTATCCTTCCGTATTCTAACATTTTTTACGCTATAATATTATACCACGCATCTAATAAAAGTGGTAATATACTATTTATCTTTATTGTTCACATAAAGTTCAGTATTTATAACACAATAAAAATTGAATTTATACGATAAATAGCTTATAATAGGTAAGGATTTCAATATAGGAGGTACTAAAATGATTGGAATATTAAAGAAATTTTGGTTTGTTGTACTTGTTGGTGTTTTATTTTTATCAGCAATAGTATATTTTGTTTACGATGATAACAAGGATAAAGTCGGTGGGAAGACTGAAAATGGTCAAGATGTTGTTTATTCAATAAATGACGATAACATTACAGCTGATGAATTTTATGATGAAATGTTTGAAGCTACAGGAATCGCTGGAATTTACCAGTTTTTATCAAAAACTGTAACAGATGCATCAGTGGAAACAACTGATGAAATGATTGAAGGAGCAAAATTAAATGCTGAATCAGTTATTGAGCAGTTTAAATCACAATACGGTATTGATTATGAAGCTGCATTAACACAATCTTTACAAGGGTTAGGTTATGATTCAATTGATGATTTACAAGAATACTTCGTTAATCTTGGTAAGTCACAAATGTTTATTACAGATTATATCAATGCAAATGTAGATACAATCTACCCTGAATACGAAGAAGCAAGCAAGCCTCGTGCTTTAAGTCATATCTTAGTAACAATGGTAGATAGCAGCAACCCTACTGAAGAAGAATTAGCTAAAGTAAAAGCTGTTGAAGAAGCTTTAGCAGCTGGTACTGAATTTGGTGCTGTTGCTTATGAATTTTCTGATGATACAGCATCTGCTGTTGAAAATGGTTCTTTAGGTCTAACTGATGCTAATACTGAATTTGTTCCTGAATTTTTAGCTGCTAGTTTACTATTAGCTGAAGGTGAAGTGAGCGAATGGGTTAAAACTGATTATGGTTACCATATGATTAAATGTGATGCTGTTGGATATGAAAAACTTTCTACAGATTATAAAGATCAATTATTACAAGGTATGTTAACATTTAATCCATTTATTGAACCACAAGCAATTTGGGCTAAATCACAAGAATTAGGTGTTACATTTGCTAACGAGCAAATCGAAAGTGACCTAAAAGAATTTATGCAAGTTGATCAAGGAGATGCTGAATAATGAAAAAATTACTTATACTTTGCGCATCATTATTATTAATTACAGGATGTTCTGATGCTAATGCTAATGTTTCAAACCCTACTGAAAGTTTAATCACTGTTGGTGATCATTCATATACAAAAGGTGAAATGTATAACTTTATGATGTCACAAGGACCTGATTATTTCGTTATTTCACAAGCACAAGAAATAATTGCTAACGCTCAAGTTGAAGTAACTGACGAAATCCTTGCTACAGTTGATGAAACAATTGAATCATATAAACAAATGCTTGGTGATTCACTTGTAATGTACATTAACCAAATGGGATATGAAGATGAAGAAGCTTTTAAAGAAGCTCTTATATTAAATGAACAAATGATTATCATTACAGAAACTAAAGTTACTGAAAAATTTGAAGAATATAGTGCAACATATGCACCAAGACAGATTCAAATCGCAACATTTGCTAGCCAAGAAGATGCTAACAGTGCTTTAGCTTCAATGAACGAAGGAACATCATTTGCTGATGCTGCTAAAGAGTTCAAATCTACTGTTGGTACAGACACGTTAACAATTACTAATCAAGATGCTTATCCTACTAATGTTTTATTTGCTATTAATTCATTAGAAAAAGATACATTATCTGAAGTAGTAGCTGGTGACGATGAAAAATCATTTTACATTGTAAAAATGATCAACAATGATCCAAACGAATTTACAGAAGCTGCAGTTGAAAAAATTGCTCAATTAGAAACAATTGTTAATTCAACAATTACAACATTATTTGAAGACTTTAACTTCGCTGTTTACGACAAACGTTTACACGATGCTGTAAGTACTAACTTCCCAGATTTATTAAAATAATTCAAAATAAAGCGTGATTAATTCACGCTTTTATTTTATAATTATGATATTAAGGAGATATATTATGTGTATATTTTGTAAAATAATCAATAACGAAATTCCATGTTTTAAAATTTATGAAGATGAATTTACCATTGCTTTTTTAGATATAAATCAAACAACATATGGGCATACATTAGTAATGCCAAAAAAACATGTTAAAAACATTTTAGAGTGTGATGATGTAACATATACCAATACTACTAAAACTGTAAAATTAGTGGCACAACATATCATCAATAAACTTGATGCTAAAGGCTGTAACATTTTAAGTAACTGTAATGAAGTAGCTGGACAAAGTGTAGATCACTTACACTTTCATATCATTCCAAGATTCAGTGAAAATGACAGTTTTAAAATTACCTTTACACAAAATGAATTTGATTTAAAAGATTTAGCATCTAAAATCGCAATTAATCCTACAATGTAGGATTTTTTATTTAATTATCCTAATTATATTAAGTATTTGCACATTAAATCCATTACTATATATTAATGATTTACTTTTAGTTAACCACGAATTAATTATTATAAGTTAAAATTGCATTGTTCACTCATTTTCTAAGCTTTTCCAAAGTAACCATCGTTTATCTAAAACAGTTGCTTTTTCTTTTGTCATAATATCATTACATGGAAATTTATCACATTGACCACAATATGTAAGCTTTTTATCATCTACGCAATCAAATGTAAAACAATCATTTCTACTATGTGCTTTGCGACAACCTAAACACACGCCTTTAATGTATGTTGGACAACTGCCACAATAAAACCCACACTTCCCTATTAAATTATCATCATTTAAATTATTCATATTCTATTACCTTCCATTTTAAAAATATTTTCAAGATAATCAACTATAGTATAATATTAATCCATCCATTATAGATTTAATCTTGTAACATCTTTCTAAATCTCATAATAACATTTAATTTTCTTGTTGTTGTAACTATATTTAATTTTTTTTCTAAATAATTATTATTTAGTTTTTTCTTTATAGCATCTTTTGGTAAATACATATATAAACACTCTTTACCATTCATAAATATTTCATCTTCAAATAATGTATTTTTAACTATATTAATTTTATTAGTTTCAATTTCATCATTCGTAAAAACTAAATGGATTCTTGAAAAATCATAACTTTCATCAAATGGATTTTCTTCAATTGCAATAATTAACTGATCAATTGTTTTAATTATTACAGATAAATCTGCACCTATTTTTTCTAATATTATATCATGAACTATTTTAGCTAATTGTATATGATTCATATAAGTTTGAAGTATAATATTTCCACTTTGAATATGTGTCTTTACATTAATAAACCCTGCCTCTAATAAAATTTGACATAAATAACTCATTTTAGGAATTTTATTTTTACCAACAGGTGTAACCCCTCTTAATAACACTAATACTTTCATTTTAATATCTCCTATATAATATTGGTATTATACCATATATAAAAAACAGACCTATATCGATCTGTCGTTTATAAAATTTATTTAGCACATTTTACTATCTTTTCATACGCTTTTCAACAACATTCCAATTAATGATATCAAAATAAGCATCAACATAACTAGCTCTAAGATTTTGATAATCTAGATAATAAGCATGTTCCCAAACATCAATTGTAAGTAGTGGTACTAATCTTAAAGCAAGAGGAGTATCTTGATTCGCTGTTTTAATAATACTTAACTTATTATTTTTATCCATAACAAGCCAAGCCCACCCTGAACCAAATTGTGACATTGCCGCATTCTTAAATTCATTTCGAAACTTTTCATATGAACCAAACCCATCAACCAGTGATTTAATCATGTATTCAGATGGATTACATGTTTTAGGCTTGCATAAGGCGTTAAAATAAAAGTAATGATTGAATACACCACCACCATTATTAATAACAGCTAAAGGCACTTCATTTAAGTCACACAGTATTTCACACAATGATTTACTTTTTAATTCATCATTATTTGCTAAAGCATTATTAAAATTATCAATATATGCCTTCAAATGTTTATCATGATGATAAACTAATGTTGTTTTACTAATACTAGGACTTAAATCATCATAACAAAAACTCAAATCTTTTAATTCTATTGGATACATTAACATAAAAAATCCTCCATTTCCTATAATAAAGATATTTCACTTTATTAACATAAAATATTTTTTACCCATAACTATTATACCAATATAACATTAAATTATTAATTATTCACAAATATAATTACTATTAGTCAAATTATTTTTATAATTTTTACCCTTTATTTCATAAGTATCAAAATACGCAAATAATTTAATTTTTTCATCACTACTAATTTCATCAAAGTTCACACTCAAAGAAATATTAGCACCATCTTTATTTTTTTCTAAACTAATTTTTATGTCTTTACAATATTTAAATCGATTAACTAACTCATTATATTGATTACTTTCAATACCTTTAATGTAATTTTCATCACCATAAATTTTTGAATTAATTTTCAAATTTAAAATATTGTCATTTTTATCAACTTCAAAAGATTGATTAATTTCATAACCAGTTTTTTCTACAATTGTACTATATTTACAACTACGCATATTTTCATTTTTACCACAACCAGTTAAAACAATTAAAGAAACTACAAATAGCAAAATTAATTTTTTCATAATGTCTCACCTTACCCTTTAGGTTTATAAAACGCACGATTTTCTAATGGAAATAATCTTGGTGTAAATTCACCAGGTTCAATAATTGATAAAGCACTTTGAACAGAATTAATACGTGCATCCATATTATCAATTAAAAATAATAATTCAGCCTCTAAAACAAGCGGTAATACAGGTGAACCGTATTCAAGTTTACCGTGATGAGCCAAAATCATATGTCTCATTAACATAACTTCTTCAGTTTTATCATAATCTAATGTTATTGCAATATTACTAAGCTTTGCTTGCATAATCGAAATATGCCCCAGTAATTTTCCCTCAACTGTATATTCAGTTGCAATTGGTCCTGATAATTCATAAATTTTTCCAATATCATGTAATAAAACACCAGATATTAATAAATCACGGTTAAGATCATTATATATTTTCACAATTTCATTTGCAATATTAATCATACCAACAACATGTGTTGCTAAACCGCCAAGAAAATTATGATGATTTTTTGTAGCTGCAGGATATTCAAAAAATTCTTGATAAACTTCTTTAAATAATGCATTCATGCAATCTGCATAAACTTTATTATCCAACGATTTAATTGCTTCCTTCACACTTTTTTTAAGTACATCAGTTGGAACTGGTGAACAAATAACATAATCCTTAAGATCAACATCATCACCACCAAGTACTTTCATACCATGTATTTTCAATTGCAATGATCCACGATATTTAATAACTTCACAATTCACATTAAAGATTTTACCAGTCTCAATAATTGCCAACTGCTCAGCTTTAACATCCCAATACTTTCCATCTATAGTAGCACTATTATCTTGAAAATTAATCGATAAATAAGTTGCACCATTTCCCGTTACACCTTTAGATATACTATTAACAAGCATATCTACACTTAAACTATCACTCTCTAAAAATTCTTTTATTTTTTTACTCATCTTCCCACTCCATTTCACTTAGTACTACAAATATATCACTTGATTCAAATCTTTGACTAGAGCAATATCTAAACACCCTATTTCTTAATTCTACACCACAATATTTGTGTGAATACCGTTTTTTAGCTTTAGTTGCAATACTCGCTAAATTACTACGTTCATTTTTTTCATCTTTTTCAATTGATAATATCTCAATTACTTTACTACATACTTCATGATTAAATCCATTATTAATCAATTTTTGTCTGATGATATCTTTCATTTTTTGATTAGAAACATTTCTATTTGAACTATTAATTTTCTCTGCAAATTTAATAGCATTTTTCATTTCAAGTTCAGTATCATAAGAATCTTTTATTGCTTCGTCAATAATATCAACACTAACACCTTTTTTCTTTAATTCTCTAAATATTTTAATTTCCCCAACTAAATTCTTTTTAAAATTAAATACGGCACTATAAGCATATTTTCTATCATCTATATAACCTTTTGTTTCTAACAGTTCTATTATATCATTAATGTCCTTAATGTTTAAATCAAACTTTTGAGTAATCCAGTCATACATTTCTTTTCTAGTACGATCCTTTATAGCTAATTTACGCAAACATTTTTCATATAATAAAACTAAAGTTTCTTGTTCAAGTAATTCATTGTAATCTTCATCAGATAACATAGTATTTTTCCTTATGTTTAAATTCAAATAAGTATCAAAATGAACACAAACTTTAAAGCTTTCATCATTCTTTTTTAGTTTTAACTCAACATAACCATCTTTATCTTTAATAGAATTAACCATATAATAATCATTGTAAGTTATGATCGCTTTTTCATATAATTCTATTACTCTATTATAAAATACATTACTATCATATTTTTCTACTTTTTCAATAGCCTGTTTTTTCATAATCTCTTTATCTAAATTACATAATTTCGCATATTTTATAACTTTAGCTGCAAATTCTTGACAATCTGTAAATAAATAACCAGTCTTATCTTCCACAATTAAATCTTTTATTACTTCATCATGTCTTGCGAAAACGATTAATTCACTTGCTAAAGCTTCAATATAAGTCATCCCTTGTGTTTCTGTTAAGGATGCTGAAACAAAAGCCTGACAGCTATGATAGTAAGACGGTACTTGATTAGATGGTACTTTACCTGCAAAATAAATTTGATCATTTAAATCAAGACTATCTACTTTACTTTCAAGTTCAATTTTTTCAGGTCCATCACCAACAATTAATAATTTAATATTTTTATTAATCTTCGCAATTTCACTAAATCCATCAATAACTATATTAATTGATTTTTCTTTTGCAATACGACCAACAAATACAACTACAAAATCTTCTTTTGTAAAATTAAATTTTTCTCTAATTTCTTTAATTTGTAAATTTGTTGACTGATTTTTATTAAATTTAACTAAATCAAGTCCTGTTGGAATAACCTTAATATCAGTTTTAATATTATATCCTTGTAACATATCTTTTGTTTTTTGTGATGGCGCTATCATTGCCACAGATGATTGACTATAAAGCTTACTTAAACTTGATACGGCCTTTTTTGCAACAACATCTACACGCTTGAAGTTAAATTTATTAACATAGTGAGTATAGTCTTCATAAGTTGTATGATAAGTAGATACCAAAGGTATATTTAAATGTTTCGCAACTATTCTTGAAAATATGCCAACACCAAATTCTGTGTGTGCATGAATTATATCAAGTTGCATGTCTTTAATCTTTTTGATTGCTAAAAAATGCATTGGACTAGTCAAAACATAACCATACAACCAATTTAATTCTATTCCTGGCAATCTTAAAATATTATCGTTAAATTCTATATCAAATAATCCATGTTTAGTTGTAATTACAAAGACTTCATGATTATTTTTTTCTAGTTCATTTTTCAACGTAGAAATCGATGATGCTACACCATTAATTTCAGGTTCAAATGTATCGCTAAATAAACCTATTTTCATAATCTACACCTCTTTTTTTCTATCAATTAATTTAAAAACAGCAAAAGTAATCCCACCGATAAGCATTATTAAATAGTATGTGCTAAAACGCCAAAGAATCATTGTACTTGTCGCTCCAACTCTTGTGAAAATAGTAGAAAACATTAAAACATATGTAGCCTCAGTTCCACCACTTGCACCAGGTAATGGTATAAAGCAATTTATCATAGCCACAAAAGATGATAGTGCTAATACATTAATAAATAGCCCTTGTGAAATCTCAATCCCAATAGCTTTGGCACAAAAAAACGGAATTGAATAATATAGTGTTAATCTAATCAAATTTAAAACAACTACTTTAAATATTAATGGTCTATGTTTTTTTAATTTCTTTGTTTCTAAGTCAAAACGCTCCAATTGAGTGTTTAAACTATTAAGTGTTTTTTCCTTGTCTTTAACTATATGGATTTTACTTCCCAGTTCAATACCAACAGTAGTTATCCAACTATATAATTTTTTATAATGAACAATTAAATATAAACCAACAATAACTAAACTATTAACTATAAATCCTGCAATTACTAAGAGAAAGAACTCTGAATGCAATGTATAAAAATACTTGAATTTTATTAGCAATAAAAACAATACAGATGCAACCATAGTACTTTGATATAAAATAAAATCCATCCATAAAATACTAGCGCTATCACTAAATGGTACATTTTGTTTTTTAAAAACATACACTTGAGCAAATTGCCCTCCTGATGCACTTGGTGTTATACCATGAAAAAAAGATGCAACAAGGGCATTTACAAATCCTTGTCTAAATTTATATTCACTATTACTCATGTTTGTAATTATTTTTAATATTAAGCCAATAATAGCTTGATATAATATTGCTGCTGCTAATACGATAAAAAGCCATGATAATTTCGCATGTTTTAATAATGCAAATGTTTCTGCATAATTATCTTTTAAGGTGAAATATAAAACAAAAGTAGTAAGAGATAAAATTAATACTACATTTAAGAAATAACTTTGAAATTTATTTTTCATACAACCAACTTCCTACGTATATTATAACCTCATTTAAATAAAATGACAACAAGTTAAAATAAACGGTAAATACTCATTAATCACGGTAAAATTTCGCATAAACATCAGTATATACTTGTAGTAATTGATCTCCTACATTTTCAATACTTCTTTGTTGAGCACATCTTCTACCACTCTTAGAAACATCAGGCAATGTTTTTTCAACAACACCTTTTACAAGTTTCGCAAATTCTTCGACACTATTTCCCTTATAACAATTATCTTTATCTATTAACCATGGATCAAAAACTCCTATATCACGAACTACTATATTTTGATAAGATGCTAAAGCTTCTAATACAACTATACCTTCTGTTTCTTCAAATGACGGGAAAAAGAAACAATCCGCCGCTAGATATGCACCTTCAATTATAGCACCTTTTACGTATCCTGGAAAAAAGACATTTTTTGGATGATCTTCAATTATATCCCTAATATTTTTAGGTATTGTATACAAAGGAGTATAACCAAACCAAATAAATTTATATTCAGGCAATTTTTTAGCCACCTCAATAAATTCAATTATACCTTTTCTTTCAAAATATAATCCCACAGCTAGCACAACTTTACTAGAATCGTCTAGGCTAAAATATTTTTTATACGCAATAATTTTATCTTCATCATAGTCAAATCGCTTTAAATCAATACCATTTGATAAATCTTGTATCGGAACACTAATACCGTATCCTTCAAGTAAAGATTTACTATAAGGCGTTGGTGTTAAAATATAATCAGCCTGCGAGTACATACTAATCAAATGTTTTTTAAACATTGGAGCAATTTGATTAGACAAAACAAATGAATTCTTAAAATCTTCTTCAGTACTGTGTGCATGATAAATTACTGGTTTATTATCTTTACGAGCTTTATTAATCATTGAAGTACTATTAATACCTACAGTATTAATATGTAAAATATCAAAACTATCTAAAGGATCAGTTGTTGTCTCTATACCTACTGATTTACATGCAGCTAATTGATGCTTTAAAGCCCGACCGATACCTGATGTAGCAATTAGTTTTTCACCTTCAAAATATAACAATACTTTCATTTATTTTCCTCTATTCGTCTTTAGTTTCACTTTTATTATATAACACTTATATAAAATGTCTATCATTATTCAATTCGCATCATAACAATATTAATAATCATAAATCAATAACACCATTAACAAAATTATAAAAACAATAAAACTATCAATTCAAGTTACAATAAACTTGTAGTTAATTAGCTTAAATATTTCGTTTATCATGTTCTTATTTTTTTTATTAATTAGATATATCAGTATTATACCAAATAATTCGATTAAAATATACGATTATTTATTTGATCAATCTTTCAGTTTTGTAAGAAACTACTTGTTTTCGATATTTAAGTTTTTCCGCTAACTCTAAATATAACTATAAATTACAGTAAAAACATAAAAAAAGACACCACCAAGTAATAAAACTTAGTGATATCTTAATTATTATTTAAGCAAGATTAATCTTGCGATAATCTAACTAAACGTTTGTGACGTCTTTGTGCATCTGCTTTTGTTTTTTCAAACATTTCATAAGCTGATTCACCTTTAATTTTTGGAAGTTGGTTATAACGAGTTTCAGATAAAACAAACTCAGTAAATAAATCCCAGTTTGGTTCTTTAGAATCAATAGTTAAAGGTTGTTCTTTACGTGGGTCAAATCTATAAAGATCTAAGTAACCACATGCAACAGCTTTAGCTTGAGTCTTTTGATGATTAGCAAGACCACCTTTAATCCCATGTTCAACACATGGAGAATAACAGATGATTAATGATGGACCATCATAACTTTCAGCTTCTTTTAAAGCATTAAGTGTTTGTTGTTTGTTTGCACCCATTGAACATGAAGCAACATAAACATGACCATAAGCCATAGCAATTTGACCTAAGTCTTTTTTAGCAGTAGCTTTACCACCAGCAGCAAATTTAGCAATTGATGCAGCTTGTGATGATTTAGAAGATTGACCACCAGTGTTAGAATAAACTTCAGTGTCTAATACTAAAATGTTAACATTTAAATCATTAGCGATAACATGATCAAGACCACCGTAACCGATGTCAAATGCCCAACCATCTCCACCAACAATCCAGATAGATTTAGAGACAAGATCTCTTTCCATATCTAATAATTCTTTAACACTAGTACAAGTTGAAGCTTTAACAGCAGCTACTACTTCATCTTTACAAGCACGTTGAGCTTCACGATCTCCGTAAGCAGCTAAGTATTTAGCAAATGCTTCTTTACAATCTGATTCAGCGTTTTGTTCCATAATTTCAAGAATACGAGATTCTTTGAAGTTTTGAGCAAGTGCCATACCGTAACCATACTCAGCATTATCTTCAAATAAACTGTTAGCCCAAGCTACACCTTCACCGTTTTTGTCATTAACAAATGGTGTTGATGGAGTTGATCCACAATAAATCATAGTACAACCTGTAGCATTAGCAACAAGCATATCTCTACCAAATAATTGAGATACTAATTTGTAATAAGGAGTTTCTCCACAACCAGGACAAGCACCAGATACTTCAAAGTAAGGCATTAAGAATTGAGATCCTTTTACAGTATTTACATTAAAGAATTCAGTTTTATATTCAACTTCTTTGTATAAGTAATGAGCTAAAGGTTCTTGATCTAATTTCTTATTGATATCAACCATTTCAAGAGCTTTAACGCCACCTTTACCTGGACACTCAACAACACATAATCCACAACCTACACAGTTTGCAGGAGAAACTTGGATACGGTATTTTAAGTTTTCAACACCTTTACCCATAGGAGTTAAAGTTTTGAATTCCATTGGAGCATTAGCAACTTCTTCATCAGTTAATAAGAATGGACGAATAGTAGCATGAGGACAGACATAAGAACAGAATCCACATTGGATACAGTTTTCTGGAAGCCATGTTGGAACTTGAGTAGCGATTGTACGTTTTTCTTCAAACGCAACATTATTTTTGATTGAACCATCTAATAAACCATATTTAGTAAAATTAGATACAGGTAAATCATAACCATCTAATGAATTGATTGCCATAACATGGTTATCAAAATATTCATTTCCAGTATTTGATTTAGAATCATCATAAGTTAAAGTTGCCCAAGTAGGATTAACATCAATACTAACAAGACCTGCTTTACCACTATCAATAGCAGTATAGTTTAAGGCTACCATTTCTTCACCTTTTTTAGAATATGTCTTTTTAGCCATATATTTCATTAATTCAACAGCTTTATCATAAGGCATGATAGACTCATTTAAAGCAAAGAAAGCTGATTGTAAAATTGTGTTTGTACGTCTACCCATACCAATGCTACTAGCAATACCTGTTGCATCAATAATATAGAATTTCGCTTCTTTTTTAGCAAGCTGTGATAATAGACGATTTGGAAGATGGTCAGTTAATTCTTCTTTTTTAAATGTAGTATTTAATAAGAATGTACCACCTTTTTTAAGGTTTTTAATCATATCATATTTAAATACATAAGAATCTAAAGAACAAGAAACAAAGTCTGCATTTTCCACATAATAAGTTGAATGTATAGGAGAGTTTCCAAAACGTAAGTGAGAACGAGTTACCCCACCTGCTTTTTTAGAATCATAAGCAAAATAAGCTTGAGCATATTGATCAGTGTTATCACCGATAATTTTGATTGATGATTTGTTTGCAGAAACAGTACCATCAGAACCTAAACCATAGAATAAGCATGAAGTATAATCACCAACAACGTGGAAATCTTCTTCAACTTCTAATGATAAATGAGTAACATCATCATTAATTCCGATAGTAAATTCTTCTTTACTGTTGTCTTTAGCTAATTCATCAAAAACAGCTTTAATTTGGTTTGGAGTAGTGTTTTTAGAACTTAATCCGTAACGACCACCGATAATTGAAATTTCAGTATCTTTTAATGCGTTAAGTACATCTAAGTATAAAGGCTCACGAGAACCCATTTCTTTAGTACGGTCTAATACTGCAATTTTCTTAACAGTAGCAGGAATTGCTTTTTTTAAGTAAGAAGTACTGAATGGACGATATAAGTGAACTTTAATCATCCCTACTTTTTCACCATTTTTTACTAAAGTGTCGATTGTTTCTTTCATAGTTTCTGTAACAGAACCCATAGCAACAATAACTTTATCAGCATCTGGAGCACCATAGAATGTAAATGGAGCATATTCACGACCAGTGTGTTTAGAGATTTCAGTCATGTAATCAGCAACGATTTCAGTAACAGCATCAAAATGTTTGTTTTGAGCTTCTCTACCTTGGAAGTAAATATCATCATTTTCAGCACCACCACGTGTAACCGGGTTAGTGTGTGGATTTAATGCATTTGCTCTAAATCTTTCTAATGCTTCAGTATCAATTAATGATTTTAAATAATCTTGATCCATAACTTCAACTTTTTGAATTTCATGAGAAGTTCTGAATCCGTCAAAGAAATGCATAAATGGAACAGATGCTTTAATTGCAGCTAAATGCGCAATACCAGCTAAGTCCATAGCTTCTTGAACTGAGTGAGATGCCATCATACAAGCACCAGCTTGACGACAAGCATAAATATCTTGGTGATCTCCAAAAATACTTAAAGAACGAGTTGCTAAAGAACGAGCAGCAACGTGGATTACACCTGGTAATAATTCACCAGACATTTTGTAAATGTTAGGAATCATTAGTAATAAACCTTGTGAAGCAGTAAATGTTGTAGATAAAGTACCACCTTGTAAAGCACCATGAACTGCACCAGCAGCCCCTGCCTCTGATTGCATTTCTGCAACTTTTACAATTGAATCAAACGCATTTTTTCTACCTTGTGATGCCCATGCATCAACAACTTCAGCCATTGTTGACGAAGGTGTTATTGGATAAATAGCAGCTACTTCTGTAAACGCATATGCGCAGTGTGAAGTTGCTGTGTTACCATCCATTGACATAAAATTTTTAGCCATTGATTTTGCCTCCTATAATTTCACTAGCCCTTACATTATAAACTCTTTTTTAAACTTTTTAAACACTATTTTTACTTTTCTTTAAATTTCTTTCTAAAAATTACATTTTTTGAATTTTCTGATAGCATTTATGACATAATTTGTATTTAATATCACTAATTATTAAGTTTGCTTAAATTAATATAATCATCAAATCCTAAATTATGTTTATTTTAAAATAAAGACATAAAAAAAATGAAGTATTAAATACCTCATTTGCTTATAAAATTATATTTGCCCACTTACCTGAACGATATCGATAAAAACTAAAAGCATATCTTGTAACTTGATCAAAAGCTAAAGCAATCCATGCACCTTGTAATCCTAATCCTACACCATATGCAAGAATATAAGATAATAATGGTCTAAATATTGCAACACTTATCAACATCATCATCGCAACAAATTTCACATCACCAGCACCTCTTAAACTACCTACAATAATAACTTGTGGCACTTGAAATAAAATTGTAAATGATAAAATCATCATTGGAATTTGAGTCATTGTAATAACTTGTTGTTCAATTGTAAACAATGAAACAAGTTCACTTCGAAGATTAAATACAACTAACGCTAATAATATCGCTAGTGATATACCTATTTTTTGAGATACTTTACCGTATATAGTTGCTAAATCCGGACGTCTTTGCCCCAAAGATTGACCTACTAATGATGTACTTGCAATTTGTAACCCTTCACCAACAGCAAAAGATATAACCATTATGTTCATACAAACTTGATGTGAAGCAAAAGCCACGGTACCAAGATTTGCAATAGTCATTGCATATGTTAAAAATCCAACTCTTATAAAAATTTGTTCTATAAATGAACTACTTGATATTTTATACATTTCATTTAAAGCTAATTTATCAAACTTCATTTTTTCAAAGAATGAAAAATGTAAAAAATTCCCTTTTCTTGTTACTGAATAAGTCGCCATTGAAAAGGCCACAATATTACCAATTGCTGTTGCAATAGCTGCACCTGTAACTCCAAGTTGTGGAAAAAAGAATAAACCATTTATCAATAAAGCATTGAAAATCAAATTAACACCATTAGCTGCCAAATTTGTTTTCATTGAAATTTTAGTATTACCTGCACCACGTTGAGCTGATGTCATTGTATGACCAATAGCATAAAAGAAATTACCAAATAATATAATTCTAAAATATGGTACTGCTAAATCAATATAATCAATATTTGCACCTGCAAACATTAAAAATTCTTTCGCAAAAATACCTGCTGTTAAACTCAATATAAATGACAGTCCAATACATATATAAATGGCTTGTCTTAAATATTTATTTGCAGCTTCCTGATTATTTTCACCTTTTCTTCTAGATACTAAAACCGTAACACCTGTATTAAGTGCAAAAATAGCTGCCAAAACAATAAATTTCGGTTGATTAACAATCCCAACAGCACTTATTGCCGATGATCCAAGATTACCTACCATCATCATATCAACAGCACCAATAAGGGCTATTAAAACACTTTCGATAGCACTTGGCCATGCCATTTTAAATGTACGTTTATAAATATTTTTATTACTAGGTATTTCACCTAATATATCATTTGGTCTAATCATCGATTGCCATTTAAAAGAATTCAATATACGTGACATGATTTACCCCCTTTTAAACTATTTTATCTAACGATTCAATAATTAATCATTTTCAGACAAAAGTACGACTAAATCTTGATCATCAAATTCGACCATTTTAACTCTAATATCTTCTTTATCTGATGTAGGTATATTTTTACCAACATAATCAGCTCTAATAGGTAATTCACGATGACCACGGTCAATTAATACAGCTAAATGTATTTCTTTAGCTCTTCCAAAATGAAGTATTCCATCCATTGCAGCTCTAACTGTGCGACCTTTATATAAAACATCATCCACCAAAACAACAATTTTATCTTTCACATCCACCCCAAGACTAACTATTTCAGAACTACTTTTCAAAGTATCGTCTCTCCAAGGGTTAATATCTAAAACACCAAGTTCAATATCACAATTTTCAAACTGATTTATTAACTCAACCATCCTTCTTGCAATAAATTCACCACGTGTTTTAATACCAACAATCACTAAATTTTCAACACCCTTATTTTTTTCAACAATTTCATGCGATAATCTAATGATTGTACGTCTCATTCCAATATCGTCCATAATCTCTTTCATATTTACCCCACTTATCCAAATAAAAAATATCCAATAACAAATTTAATGTGCTATAATTATGCAATAGGAGACTTATATTATGCTAGAAAAAATATATACACATACAAATATCTATATTTTACTATTTTTTCTTATAGGTATTATAGCACTATTATCAATTACTTTACTAATTAATATCAAAAGATTAAAAAATAATATTGCTCATACTAATATCATCGTTGATAATATTATCGTTAAAAATAATCAAATCAACGAAACAAAAAATTATTTACGCCAAAGAACCCATCAAGCAATAGATACTTTCAAAAACTACCTAAAATTAAGATATATTTATCGCTTTATTAAACGAAAAAAAACCTAAATCAAAATATTATAATAAATGCCCATACAATTAATCTTTGTATGGGCATTTATTATTTAAATAATTCAGTAGATAAATATCTTTCAAAAGTATCAGGTAAAATAACTAATATATTTTTATTTTCTTCAATCATAGCAATTTGTGTTGCACACTTTAAAGC